>CAIOIX010000244.1 GCA_903858445.1 uncultured beta proteobacterium | reverse complement strand
CGTGTGCTCTTCCGATCTCGTTTCGGAGCATACAACAGCCCATTCGTTTGCGAGGGCCTTTAGTGAAAAAAATATCTCTTATCACTATTATGATCGCATCGATGATCTCAGCATACTATTGCCAGCCGATATACTTTTTTTAGTAGATCCAGTGGTTGCATGGCCAATTGGATTGGAGGAGGTAAATTGCAAGATAATTGCCTATTTTATTGATGTACATTTGGAGCTAGGGTTGAGGATGCAGCAGGCTCAATTTGCAGATATTGTTTTTATAGCTCAAAAAGACTATGTAAATGAATTTAAAGAGGCTGGAATTTTGAATGTGCATTGGATGCCCTTAGCATTTGATCCTCACTTATTGAGCAAAGAATTGATTCAAAATGGTAGATCAATAGATTTGGGATTTATAGGAAAGCTTGGAAGGCCCGGGTCTAGACGATTTGAGGTGCTCTCTAAATGTTTAGGCGCGTTTAAGAGTAACGACTATCTTACATATACTCCCCCGCGACAAATGATTGAAATTTATCAGCGCTCAAAGATTGTAATTAACGCAAGCATTAAAGGCGATTTGAATATGCGTGTTTTTGAGGCAATGGGTGCTGGTGCATTATTGATCACAGATCGAATTGAAAATGGGCTTACTGAATTGTTTTCTGAAGGAGTGCACTATATTGGGTATAGCGAATTGGAAGAGGCTCAAGAAAATATTGCGATATATCTCGCTGATGAGCAATTAAGAGTGAAGATTTCGAATGAGGGGACTAAATTAGTAATGGCCAATCATCTGTACTGGAACAGATGGATAAGCATGATGCATATACATAGTAATAGTAATCCAGTAAGGACGGTATCTAATTTTTCAGAGCAGAGGGTAAGAAAAATTACTTTAGAAGTGCTTATAGCCTTAAGATCCCCAAAAGAATTTATGAAGGTTATTGGCAGATATGGATTTCATTATGAAGTAATAAGATATTTTTTCCTATCTAATTTAAGATTATTAAATACTGTTATACCTATCACTCCTAATGCGCTTATTAAAAGATTTGAATTATTGTTAGGGCGTAGTAAGAAGAAAGATTATGAATTCAAATAAAAATGATGTTGTTAAGGTATATAAAAACAAAGGTAACTTACCACTGTTTGAAATGCTGCACTTAAAAAAAAACATGGCAGTACTAGATGTTGGTTGTGGCGCTGGTGATAATGCTCGTTTAATTAGAGATAGTATCTCAAGCGTGAAGATAGACGGCATCACTTATTCTGAAGAAGAAAAAAAAATTGCCAAGGATGTATTCAATGAAATATATACTTTTAATATAGAGGATCCTCTCCCTAGTAGCTTCCCCCCTTCTAAATATGACATTATTATTTTTTCCCACATACTAGAGCATTGCAAATATCCTACAGATGTAGTGCGACGTTTTTTGAGATTTTTAAATCCAGATGGAAGAATTATTGTGGCTGTGCCAAATATACTTAATTGGAGAATGAGATTTCAATTCATGATTGGTAATTTTGAATATGTAGAATCAGGGGTATTAGATGACACACATGTCAGATTTTTTACCTATATTACGAGTGACCGCTATATTTTTTCCGGAATTAAAGAGTTAAAGGTTATTAATAAATCTGCTAGCGGATCGGTGCCATTGTGGATATTGCGAAGATATGTACTTCCAAAATGTATTTCGAGAACAATTGATGCGTATATGGTTAGGCGGTTCCCAAATCTTTTTGGAGAACAGGTGTTAATAGAGTTGACCTTGATATGACGAAGAACCGGGTGGCTAAAGTAACAGTTTGCCTGCTTACATATAATCACGCTCATTTGATTGAATCTACAATTCAGTCAATTTTAGGGCAGACTGAAATCGGCTTTGAATTATTAATTAGTGATGACTGCTCTCAGGACGGAACTTGGGAGCGAATACAAAATATCCCAATAAATAGAGCAGATATCTCGATAAGAATTATCAAAACCCCAAAAAATTTGGGAATGGCAGGTAATGCTAACTATGCAGTTAATTCTTCTAAATCTCAGTATATTGCGATATTGCATCATGATGATATATGTAGACCAAGTCTTATTAGCTCGTGGCTGGAGATAATGGATGCTAACCACAACTCTGCATATGCGTTCAACGCATACGAGGACTATAAAAGCGGTCAAATATATAAGGAAGATATACCTGGACCAATTATTGGTGGAGAGTTTTTTTTAAATAATTTTTTACTCAGGACATGGGGCTGTCCTGTACGAGGTACGGCAATGATAAGGCGATCATGTTGGGCTGAAATTGGGGGAATGCGTGAAAAATTTGGCCTTCTTGCAGACATCGACCTTTGGATGCGACTTTCACGTAATTGGGATGTTGCATATATAGACAGGCCACTTATTCTGATGAGACATGCTAGGCCTGACAACTATCCTGCTGAGTATGCTTTGGATCTCTGGTCATGGACACGACAGAATTTTTTATATGAAATACATGCCGAAAATCAACTTTCAGGAAATGAGGGTATGTTACTTAAAAAATACATATCTCTCATTTATAAATGGCGCGTTAATTATGATATCTGGAAATGGATTGGGTATGGGGATATTGAAACGTTATGGTATGGGAATATGGATGAGGCATTGGGTGGTGGGTGGGCATGGAGCAAGG
>CAIOIX010000243.1 GCA_903858445.1 uncultured beta proteobacterium | reverse complement strand
GACTTTGCTACCGATTGGATGTGGACATACAATCATGAAAGACCGAACATGGGCTTAGGTGGAATTACGCCAAAGCAAAAACTAGCACTTGCAGTACCAGCTTCTACTTTTAGCTTAAGTTAAAAATGGGGGGATTACCCATTAACTACTCTCGAAACGTGGTGAATTGCAATCTTTATCATAGTAATCAGTTTGTGAGAAATTGTTGTTTCATTCTAATCTTTGATAAGACTGGAGTCGCAGTAGCTAATGCGCGCTGAAAGTGTGTCGCATCGAGCCTCTATCACAGGAGGCCGGAAATCAAACAAATCCATCAGCTTGTGCCCCATGGGAAGATAAAGCACTATTTTCGGAAAGATCAATATAGCTAACTTATTTTGAATTCTTCGGGGAAAATTGCTGATATTGATTCAAGTTGTGAGTCAATTGCTCTCATGCGTGCCATTGCCTCAATTAATGGGCCAATAGATCCCATGGTGAAGTTTTCACATTCCCATGCAATAAGATTATTTGAATAAATTTTCCACTCGGCATGTTGCTTTCTAAAACGTTGACGCATCCCATTTTTGGTGGCTAAATTAAGGCAACGTTTTAATTCCTTGGAAAATATAATGCGTGACTTCTTGTAGTTATCCCATGCATGATTATTCATCTCATATTGTGTTAGAGGCAAATCTTTCCAAACAGTCGCCCACTTGACGGCATCGAAAGCATTTGTAAATGCAACAATTGAATCCAATGCGCTTTTAGCATCCTTATAGCTAACTATAAAATTACTAGCGGCCTCATGAGCCAAAATATGTCTCTGCTCAAAAGCAACAGATAAATCCCTCCAAAGTGACTTAATATCATCAATAACTGGACTTCCATTGCCAACTTTATTGCGCACAAAATAGGGATCTAATGCAGAGCTCATTAATTTTTTAAAATCATCATTGAATAATGTATCGAAAACTTTTTCAAGACTTGCCATAGAATTAAATGGCATTGAGTAGGCTATTAGCTCACCAATAGTAATTGTTTTTCTATGCAGAATAGACAGCAATTCTGCTGAGCTTTTAAGGGCATCGGAACTTAAAATGAGACCCCTTTCCAGATACATTGGATTAAAATCAACAATTGATGCTATGGAAGATCTAAAGTGAGTTTCAAGTACGGATATTGCAGCAACAGGAAAGTGTCTATACAACTCTAAAGCTTGTTTTTCGCCTAAGTCTTCCAGTGAATTTTGTAGAGCCCTGACTCTATTCGTAGTTTCAAACAAAGCACCATCAGATAAGCCCGACTTCATGCGCAACCTTGCATCAAGTAATCTTGCCTCTAGATTCCCATTGATTTTTTTAGCCATTTTTTCTTTTTGACAATTTATAGGTTGAAATAATCGAAGGTTGGGCGCAGCTTATCTAACTTCGATTTAATAATCTCTTTAGCTTGATAAGAAATAACTCTACTCTGGACGCTATGGCCATTAAATAGATTTGGATTAGTTCTTTTGCTGTTATTTTTAAATAACATCTCGTTGCCATAATATCTATAAATGCTTGAATCAGTTTTTTGGCT
>CAIOIX010000242.1 GCA_903858445.1 uncultured beta proteobacterium | reverse complement strand
GAAACTTTACGTCTAAAAATCTGTAAAATTTCCATTTACTACTAATAGTCTCTAGCATAAAATATTCTACTAAATTAAGATCTATAATTTTATTAATAATTTTATCAACATCTTTTTTATTATCCACTACAACGGGATTTTTAAAACCTTCTGGGCGTGTATTAGTTGATGCAAGTCGTAAATCAAAATAAACTGCTCTAGCTTCGCGCCACGGGCTTTGGAAAAAAGCTTATCCCACTGCGCTGCATTAATGCCTTGATAGGCCGTATCAAGCAGAACGTTAACGGCGCTGTGAGCACCGTTAGGTGGAGTTTGAGTTGCCGTAGTGGCGGTTGAATCGTTGCTTAAATTCATTGATAGATTTTAGCAATAAGGCGAGTCAGAAGACTCTAAATGACTGAAAATGTTACGATTTCGGTAATAAGGGTAGGCTACTACTAAAGAAAATCACACGAAATTAGAAGATGCAGCAGAAAAGACGGGTACAGGGGTCCTAGATGGAGCAGGTAGATTGCGTTGTTATTGGGGCCGGCGTAGTGGGTTTGGCTGTTGCCCGAGAAATGGCCTTGCAAGGTCGTGAAACGATTTTGCTCGAGCGTGAGGCTGCGTTTGGCACGATTAGTAGCGCCCGCAATAGTGAAGTGATCCACGCTGGCATCTACTACCCCAAAGACTCTCTCAAAGCTAAATTGTGTGTGCAAGGCAATCGCCTTTTATATGAATACTGTCGCACTCATCAGGTGGCGACCCAGCCCTATGGCAAGTTAATCGTTGCCTCTGATGACTCCCAGGTCAATGATCTTCAGGCCATTTTATATAAGGCTCAAAACAATGGTGTACCTGAAATCAAAATCATTAGCGGAGCTCAGGCAATAACATTGGAGCCACAATTGCAGTGTGCGGCGGCCATTTTGTCATCATCGACCGGCATTGTGGATAGTCACGGTTATATGCTCTCTTTATTAGGCGGCTTTGAAGATGCGGGCGGGATGGTTGCCTATCAATCACCTTTAATGAGTGCCAAGCCCATTGGAAACAATGCTGAAGGTGGCTTTGAGTTAGAAATTGGCGGTGCTGATGGGATGCACATTCAGACAAAGCTGCTGATTAACTGTGCGGGTATGAGTGCGCCAGCGCTTGCTCAAAAAATTGCAGGCTTGGCAAAGGAGCAAATTCCCAAGGCTTATTTTGCTAAGGGCAATTATTTCTCTTTAATGGGCAAATCCCCATTTAGTCATTTGATTTACCCAATCCCTGAGCCAGGCGGTTTGGGCGTTCACCTCACCTTGGACATGGGTGGTCAAGCCAAATTTGGGCCCGATGTTGAGTGGCTTGAGATCGATACAGAAGATCAGATAGATTACACAGTCAATCAGAAGCGCGGAGAGGGCTTTTATGCTGCGGTCCGGCGATATTGGCCTGGTCTCAAGGATGGCGTGCTACAGCCTGACTACTCAGGGGTAAGGGCTAAGATCGTACCCCCGAATGCACCGGCAGGGGACTTCTGCTTTGATGGGCCCGAACACCACAACTTACAAGGCCTCTTTAATTTGTATGGCTTTGAATCGCCAGGATTGACCTCTAGCCTTGCTATTGCCAAGTATTTAGAGGGATTAATAAAAAGTTCTCTATAATCTAGCGCTTAAATCCCAAATGTAGATCTCGGGATTTTTAAAGGAAGAGTGGCAGAGCGGTTGAATGCACCAGTCTTGAAAACTGGCGAGGATGAAAGTCCTCCGTGAGTTCGAATCTCACCTCTTCCGCCAACGATGTATATAGATAAAGCCATAACGGGCTTTTTTTATTTCTGTGTACCAATATGTGTCCCTTTTATTGTCTGGTAACCAGTCAAGCAAACTAAACCTTACGTACTTTTAGGTTTACCCAATACCTCCTGGGTGCTCAATCATTTATTGCGGTCAGTTGATGAGTTGAAGGGGGGCAGGGGATGGACAAAAACATTTAAGACCCCCTGGGTATCGCCACCTAGTGCACGTAGTTCGATTGGTATTTTTGACGGGTATTTTTTTATGAACGTGTGTATGTTCTACATATCTATCCACTAACCCTAATGTAATTAGGCTTAACGCCAACAACTTCAACGACATGCATGTCTGTTATGGGTGATGTCCTAGCTGTTTTGGTAGTGCAAATGTCTGGATACGGGGCTAATGACTATGCTCTGCGCCATCATAGCGGTTACCTTGGCACCAAGGCAAAGGGTAGCGACATTTAAGCGGTTGACTTTTGTATCTAAGTGGATACAATACATAAATAATTTACATCATCCAACAAACCAAGTTATTTGAAGCGTGGCACGACTCCATTAAGGATCTACGCGCCAAAGTGGCTATCGCTCGGCGTATTGAGCGAGCAGAAAACGGTAACTTGGGGGATGTGAAACCTGTGGGTACTGGTGTATCGGAAATGCGTATTGATATAGGCGCTGGCTATCGGGTGTACTACACCATGCGAGAGAAGATCATGGTGATCTTATTGGCTGGTGGCACTAAGAGTTCGCAGCAGACAGATATTAAAAAAGCGATTGAATTGGCTAAGGAGTTTTAAGTTATGAAAGCAGTGCAAAAACTAAAAGCATTCGATATTACTCGCTACCTTGATAGCGAAGAGGCTATTGCCGAGTACTTATCCCAGGTATTAGAGGATGGCGATAATGATGAACTTATTCGCTCATTGAGTCATATTGCCAAAGCTAAAGGTATGGCTGCCGTTGCCAAAGAATCGGGTTTAGGTCGCGAAAGCCTCTACAAAGCATTAACTGTGGGATCACAACCCCGCTTTGACACTATTTCTAAAGTTATTCATGCGTTGGGCCTAAAGATTAGCGTTCACGCGTGACCACTCCCTAGGCGGAACATGTGTCTCTATTGATGACAATCAATCAAAAATGAAAATTATTGAACTCATGATGATTTAAATATTAAGGCGCAAATGCGCCGCCTGCCTCAAGCGCCTTTAGCTCATCACCGGCAATTCCTAGCTCCGTCAAGAGTTCGCTAGTGTGCTCACCAAGGAGGGGTGGGTGCTTTCTGACTTGTTGAGGCGTCTCACTCAACTTGACTGCAAACCCAATATTAGGCACCTTGCCTTCAACGGGGTGATCTATCTCCATGCGCATTTGGCGGTGCTTGCCATGTTCGCTATTAAACGCTTGCGGATAGGTATTGATCGGTCCGGCGGGAATACCTTCGGCCAAGAGGGAGTCAACCCATTCCTCACTCGTTTTGGTGATAAAGGTTTTTTCAAGCTCACTCGCAAGTTCTAGGCGGTTGGCCAAGCGCAAGGGATTGGTCTTAAAGCGTGCATCTTCAAATAGTTCAGGGCGTCCAATGTTGTCGCACAGGAGCTTCCAGAGTTTTTGATTGGTGGCGCCCATGACAAAGTAGCCATCAGATGCTTTCATGGCTTGATAGGGGGCACTCATATGGTTCGCGGTACCAAGCTTGTAAGGCTCCACCCCTGTACCCCAATATTGAGCGGTATCCCAAATGGAGAACGCTAAAGCGGAGTCAAATAATGAAGCATCAATGAATTGACCCTCACCAGATTTAGTTTTACCAATATAAGCAGAGAGGATGCCGTACACAGCGAAAAGGGCGCAACCAATATCGGCGACGGGAACGCCTGCCTTGACTGGCGGACCATCAGGGTAGCCTGTCACACTCATAACGCCTGACATGGCTTGTGCCATGAGATCAAAGCCTGGTCTATCAGCCCAGGGGCCAGTTTGCCCAAACCCTGAGATGCTGGCATATACCAGTCCTGGATTAATGACTTTGAGGGATGGGTAGTCAATTCCCAGTTTTTTCATGACGCCAGGGCGATAGTTTTCCACCAGGATATCGGCGGTCTTCACAAGCTTGAAAAAGACCTCTTTGCCGGCTTTGGTCTTGAGGTTGAGGGTTACGCTGCGTTTATTGCGATTCATATTCAGAAAGCCCATGCTGTCTGACCCCTTCATCTTGAACCCCATGGCGCCT
>CAIOIX010000241.1 GCA_903858445.1 uncultured beta proteobacterium | reverse complement strand
TATAGCTTGGCGACCCTTAAATAGCTGCCAAAGCTTAAATAATCATTAACTACTTCTAGCTTGAACTGCGGACTGTGTTTGCTCATGAATCTGACCCCTGTTAGTTGGATTGGGTGTCCAACTTTTGTGGGTCAGTTCAGACCTAGAAGGGCTTTTTTACATACGGTATAAAAAATTAAAACGGAATATCGTCGTCCATTGCGCCCAGTGATGCAGCATTAGAAGATGCAGCCGGTGCAGACTGCTCAGTTGGCTTTGAACGGCTATAGCTTTCGCCACCACCCTCACTACCGCCTACTGGCTTACCGCCGAGCATTTGCATTGTTTCTGCAACGATCTCAGTGGAATACTTTTCTTGTCCGCTAGCATCCGTCCATTTGCGAGTCCGCAAACGACCTTCCACATAAACTTGTGAACCTTTTTTAAGGTATTGACCTGCAATCTCAGCAAGCTTGCCAAAGAACGCAACGCGGTGCCATTCTGTAGTCTCTTTCATTTCGCCAGACTGCTTGTCTTTATAGCGATCTGATGTTGCTACTGAAATATTAGTGACGGCGTCGCCGCTTGGCATATAGCGTGTTTCTGGGTCACGCCCTACGTTACCTACGATGATGACCTTATTTACCGAAGCCATGTTGTCTCCCGAAGAAAAATGTAATATGAATAAAATTGCAGCTAAAAATACATCTAATAAATAAAGCTACGACTATGTCTTTGCATTGACTTCTACACTCTCAGTCTTTAAATCTACAAGCTTTGGAGGTAATTCACGCATCGACCAAGCGATTATAAGCCAGCAAATTAGCAGGATTGCACCCGCTGCAAAGACCGATAAATCGCCATGGCTATCCATTAACCAACCCCCAATAACTGCCCCTGAGAACAAGCCAATCGATTGAGTTGTGTTGTAAACCCCAAGCGCCGTCCCTTTTGACTCTTTTGCAAAGCGAGAAACTAAGGAAGGTTGCAAAGCCTCTAATAGATTGAAGCCAACAAAATAAATTAATAATGCAACAGCAATGGAAAGTACGGATGAAGTGCCAACAAAGAAACATTCGGCAATAAAGAGCAACACAATGGCAATCAATAAAACCGGCCTCAGACGCTGTTTCTTCTCACCAATAATCAGTATAGGAGCCATCAAAAAAAATGACAGCAGCACCACTGGAAGATATACCTCCCAGTGATCTGATAAGGGCAGGCCTGCTTGCACCAATAAACGCGGTACCACCATAAACATGGCAACTTGAGTTGCATGCAATACAAAAACACCTGCGTTCAGACGCATTAACTCGGGACGGAAAAAAACCTGTTTCAACGATGCTTGGGGTGCCTTAAGTTCTGGCTTATGAGTGGGTAGTACAAAATAAGTCACCCCCATCGCAATTACACCAAGCACTGCCAGGACAACAAAAATACCGCTCAAACTGATCATGCGATAGATTGGCGCTGCAATTACGAGCGATAAAGCAAAAGAGAGGGCAATACTACCGCCAACCAAGGCCATTGCACGAGTGCGCACCTGCTCACGAGTGAGATCAGCGACCCAAGCTGATATCGCCGCTGAAATTGCCCCAGCACCCATCACACCGCGCCCGATAGCAATCCAGAGCAAATCATCCTTAGCCGCACAAATCAGGGCGCCAGCAACAAAAAGGGAGAGACCCCAGAAAACCACTGGTTTTCTGCCAATTCGGTCAGAAAGTCGGCCTAAGGGGATATAAAAACAGGCCTGAACGATATTAAAGATCCCCAGAGTCAAGCCAACCCATAAGGCATGCTCTCCGCCCGGTAAGCCGCGCGCATGAATACTAAAGATGGGCAAAAGCAGGAATAGACCCAGCATACGGAGGCCAAAGATGCCGGCTAAGGCCAGAGTAGAGCGAAGTTCGGAAGGATTCATAGGAAGAGGCTATATTAACAAGTTACGCTAAAAAATCATGAATAACGAAATTAAGATCCGCGGTGCACGCACGCACAACCTCAAAAATATCAATCTAGACATCCCTAGGGAGAAATTGGTCGTCTTGACTGGTCTCTCGGGCTCTGGCAAAAGTTCACTGGCTTTTGATACTCTATATGCAGAAGGTCAACGCCGTTACGTAGAGTCGCTCTCAGCCTACGCCCGTCAGTTCCTGCAACTGATGGAGAAGCCTGATGTCGACACGATTGAGGGTCTATCCCCTGCAATTTCGATTGAGCAAAAAGCAACTAGCCACAACCCGCGATCTACCGTTGGTACGGTTACAGAGATTCATGACTACTTGCGACTGTTATTTGCGCGTGCTGGCACGCCACATTGTCCAGACCACAACCTTCCCCTAGAAGCTCAAAGCGTTTCCCAAATGGTGGATACCGTTTTGGCGATGCCGGAAGATACCAAGCTGATGATCTTGGCTCCCGTAGTTAGCGAACGTAAAGGGGAGTTTGTCGACCTGTTTCAAGACTTACAAGCACAAGGTTTTGTCCGTTTCAGGGTTCGCTCAGGGGGCGGCACAACCAATACCGCTAAAGCAGAAATCTTTGAAGTAGATCAGTTGCCCGAATTAAAGAAAAATGAGAAACACTCCATTGAAGTAGTCGTTGATCGCATTAAAGTGCGCCCCGATATTCAGCAGCGCTTAGCAGAATCTTTTGAAACGGTTCTGCGCCTTGCTGATGGTAAAGCCATGATCGTTGACATGGAGAGCGGTAAAGAGATGATCTTCTCTAGCAAGTTTGCTTGCCCAGTGTGCTCATATTCTCTTCAAGAACTAGAACCACGCCTCTTTTCATTTAACAACCCAATGGGTGCCTGCCCATCCTGTGACGGACTAGGTCATCAATCCTTCTTCGATCCAAAACGGATCGTTGCCCACCCCGACCTTTCACTCGCCTCTGGCGCTATTAAAGGCTGGGATCGCCGCAACCAGTTTTATTTCAAACTCTTACAAACACTAGCTAAGCATGGCGGCTTTGATGTGGAGAAGCCTTTTGAAACCCTCAGTAAAAAACAACAAGACTTAATTCTCTTGGGTTCCGAAGATGTTGAAATCCCATTCGAGTACATCAATGAGCGTGGCAAATTAAGTGTGCGCCAACATCCCTTTGAAGGTATTGTGGCTAACTTTGAGCGACGCTATAGAGAAACTGACTCAGCGACCGTTCGCGAAGAATTGGCACGCTACCAAAATGTTCAGACCTGTAGGGATTGTGGCGGTAGCCGTCTGCGCAAAGAAGCACGCTTTGTTAAGGTTGGTGAGAATAAGCAATCGCGTGCGATTTATGAAATCAGCGCCCTACCACTTAAAGAAGCAAAAGAATATTTTGAAGCGCTTGAGCTCAAAGGCGCCAAACGAGAAATCGCCGATAAGATCGTCAAAGAAATCGGCGCACGCTTACGCTTTTTGAATGATGTCGGCCTTGATTATCTTTCGCTCGATCGCAGTGCGGATACCTTATCCGGTGGTGAGGCCCAACGTATTCGTCTTGCCTCACAAATTGGCTCAGGTCTGACGGGTGTGATGTACGTGCTTGATGAGCCATCGATTGGCCTGCATCAACGTGATAATGATCGCTTGATTGGCACCCTGAAGCATTTGCGAGATCTAGGCAATAGCGTATTGGTCGTAGAGCACGATGAAGATATGATTCGCGCCTCTGATTACGTAATTGACATTGGTCCCGGCGCTGGTGTGCATGGCGGTGAAATTGTGGCTGAAGGCACTCCAGCTGAGGTTGAAGCCAACCCTAACTCACTCACGGGCGCCTACCTATCAGGACGCGTTCGTATTGAAGTCCCAGAGAAACGCATTCCCGTTGGCGAGCGCTTTTTAGAAGTAATCGGCGCACGCGGTAATAATCTTCAATCCGTTCATGCAAAAATTCCTGTTGGTTTGTTAACCTGTGTCACGGGTGTATCGGGTTCAGGTAAATCGACTTTAATCAATGACACCCTGCATCACGCAGTTGCACATCATTTTTATGGCTCGAATGCAGAACCCGCAGAGCATGATGCCATTAAAGGCTTAGAGCATTTTGACAAGATTATTAGTGTTGACCAGTCTCCAATTGGTAGAACACCTCGCTCTAATCCAGCCACCTATACAGGCCTATTTACACCCATTCGTGAATTGTTCGCTGGTGTTCCTGCGTCACGTGAACGTGGTTACGAAGCGGGCCGCTTCTCCTTTAACGTAAAAGGTGGACGCTGTGATTCCTGTGAAGGCGATGGCGTTCTCAAAGTAGAAATGCACTTTTTGCCTGATGTCTATGTTCCTTGTGATGTTTGCCATGGCAAGCGCTACAACCGTGAAACTTTAGACATTCGCTACAAGGGGAAAAATATTCATGAAGTGCTTGCGATGACCATCGAACAAGCACATGAGTTCTTTGAAGCAGTACCGGTTGTCAAGCGCAAGCTCAAAACCTTGCTGGATGTTGGCTTGGGCTATGTCAAGCTTGGACAGAGTGCCACCACATTATCAGGTGGTGAGGCACAGCGAGTAAAACTATCCCTTGAGCTTTCCAAACGTGACACTGGCAGAACGCTCTACATTTTGGATGAGCCGACGACTGGTCTGCACTTTCATGATATTCAGCTTTTGCTGACCGTGATTCAAACCTTAAAGAAACAGGGCAATACGATTGTCATCATTGAGCACAACTTAGACGTCATCAAGACTGCTGATTGGATTATTGATTTAGGACCTAAAGGTGGTGCTGGTGGTGGGCAAATTATTGCTACTGGAACGCCTGAAGAAGTCGCTCAGAATGAAGCAAGCTTTACCGGTCATTACCTTGCACCATTACTGACCCGTAAGCCAGCAACAAAAACTAAGAAAAAGTAATCGTCAGTACGGCAGATGTATCAGAGCAATTTAGATTCGGCCAGGTCGGTCGCTTCTGGATTGCCTGATAACACCAAAATATCATTGGCCTGCAAACGTAACTCCGAACTCAGCTCTAACTTCACGTAATCTGCGCCGCTGACTTTACGACGAACAGCCTGTACGCTTACACCATCATTCTCAAGGTTGAGCTCTCCTAGAGTCTTATTAATGCTAATAGACTCGGGTAATAGCGTTACAGAATGTAAACGCCAAGATTCGTTGGCATCAAAGTCATCCGCTTCAGACCCACGGAAATATCCGCGAAGTAAGCTATATCTTGCCTCACGCGCATTGGAGACAATTCTCACGACCTTACGCATCGGTACGCCCATCATCAGTAGCACATGAGATGCCATCATCAAGCTGCCTTCGATAAGTTCTGGCACCACTTCGGTGGCACCAGCCGCCTGTAGTCTTCCTAAATCAGCATCGTCCTTGGTGCGTACCAAAATCGTCATACCGGGGCGCAAGCGCTCTACTTGATATAGCACCCTCATACTTGCTGGTGTATCTGCATAGGTAATGACTACTGCCTTGGCTTTAGATAAGCCTGCCGCAACCAAATAATTCTCACGACTGGCATCTCCATAAACCACGTTATCGCCAGCAGCTGCAGCCTCCTTCACGCGATCAGGATCCATGTCTAAAGCAATATAAGGGATTTTTTCCTGATCAAGTATGCGTGCAAGACTTTGGCCTGAGCGACCAAACCCACAGATCACCACATGGTTTTCAGTGCGGACGCTTTTTGTAGCTACGCGTGTCAAGGCTAGCGATTGCAATAACCACTCATTACTAGAAAAGCGCATAGCAATTCGATCACTATATTCAATTAAGAATGGTGCACCAAACATCGACAACAGCATTGCTGCTAGTACTGCCTGACTTAATGCGGGATCAATCAAATCTAAGCCATCAATCTGATTTAATAAAACGAATCCAAATTCACCGGCTTGTGCAAGACATAAGCCGGTCCGGATTGAGATTCCAGGACTTGATCCAAAGGCGCGCGAAAGTAATGCAATTAACCCAAATTTAAAGATCAGTGGCCCAGTGAGTAATAGCAGTACCAACATCCATTGTTGGTAAATCACCTCGAGATCGAGCAGCATGCCAATCGTAATAAAGAAAAGGCCGAGCAATACATCTTTAAAGGGCTTAACATCCTCTTCAACCTGATGCCGATAGGGTGTTTCTGAGATCAACATCCCCGCTAAAAACGCACCGAGCGCTAAAGACAAACCAAAATGTTCGGTTAGGGCCGACATACCCAACACAATCAATAAGAGATTGAGCATGAAGAGTTCTTGCGAGCGCAACTTAGCAACCAAGCTAAACCAGCGACTCATCAAAGTTTGGCCAATCACGAAGATGAGACCCAAGGCCACTGCAATTTTGACTGAGGCGGCCGTTAAGGCAAAGATCAGGTCCCCAGGATTTTTGCCTAAGGATGGCAATAAAATCAATAAAAACACGACTGCCAGATCTTGGAACAAAAGAATCCCAATAACATTGCGTCCATGTTCAGTCTCCAGCTCAGAACGATCGGCAATCAACTTGGTGACAATCGCCGTGGAAGACATTGCTAAAGCGCCGCCCAGAGCAATCGCTGCCTGCCAAGAAATAGGGTAAATCCAATTCATCAAGAGGCTGGCGGGAATGGCCAGTAGCATTGTCAACAGGACCTGGCTGCCGCCCAGACCGAAAACAATCGACCGCATGGCCCGAAGCTTATGCAGGTTAAATTCGAGGCCTATCGAGAACATTAAAAAAACTACCCCAAATTCAGCCAAGTACTTGACGGTGGCTGAATCATTTGCCAGGGCTAGAGCCTTAGGGCCAATCAGCACACCAATGGCTAAATAGCCCAAAATAGGGGGGAGCCCAAAATAGCGGAAAATAACCACTCCGGCCACAGCAGAGGCCAACAAGATGAGAGTTAATTGAAGGACTGACGGCATATACTTACTCGATGATAGCTAAGACTCGTGAACGAACCCTAAAGCTTGCACGCGATACCCTCACAATTGAGGCTGCTGCACTGCAAACAATGCGTGATCGCCTTGAAGGGGCTAATGCGGATGCTCTCGTACGTGCGGTTGAGCTTTTGCATGACTGTAAAGGGCGTATTGTCGTCTCTGGCATAGGCAAATCTGGCCATATCGCCCGCAAAATTGCTGCAACGTTTGCCTCGACTGGATCCCCTGCCTTTTTTGTTCATCCGGCTGAAGCAAGTCACGGTGATTTAGGCATGGTGACGCGTGAAGATGTATTTGTTGCGCTCTCCAATTCTGGTGAAACTGCTGAACTACTCACGATTGTCCCCATTGTTAAACGCACTGGCGCAAAACTCATTGCCCTGACTGGCGCCCCTGAATCCTCCCTTGCAAAGCTAGCGGATGCTCATTTGGACACCAGTGTCGAAAAAGAAGCTTGCCCTCTTAATCTAGCTCCTACCACCAGCACTACTGCAGCACTGGCAATGGGTGATGCCCTCGCTGTCGCACTATTGGATGCTAGAGGTTTTCAAGCGGAAGATTTTATCCGCTCACATCCCGGCGGTAGGCTCGGTCGCAAGCAGTTAAGTCATGTCAGTGAAGTGATGCGTAACTTGGAGGAGACCCCCAAGATTTCTATTCAGGCTTCCTTACAACAGGCTTTATTGGAAATGACTGCTAAGCGGATGGGTATGGTCATCACTCTCGATAGCAATAACAAAGTAGCAGGTATTTTTACAGACGGCGATTTACGTCGCCTTTTAGAAAAGAGTACCAATCTGGATGGCGTTACCTTAAAAGCAGCCACGACCTCTACTCCACGGACCATTCCACCCGAACTCTTAGCCGAGGAAGCCATTGAGATGATGGAGAAACATCGCATTAATCATTTGGTGGTGACCGATGCTAATGGCACCCTGCTCGGCGCCCTAAACCTGCATGACTTATTTGCAGCCAAAGTTATTTAAGGTCATTTATTTACTTTATGCCAAGCGCTTTTAATACTCACAATACAAACCCTCTCAGCCAATATCCACAAGCGTGGGAACGTGCCAGCAAAGTCAAACTCTTGGTTTTGGATGTCGATGGCGTTCTCACCAATGGGCAAGTTTTTCTTGGTGCCGATGGCAAAGAATCCCTCAAAGCTTTTGATATTCAAGATGGTCTTGGCATTAAATTGCTGGAACAATGCGGCATTCCTACCGCCATCATTACCGGCCGAAGCTCTAAAATGGTACTCGCCCGTTGCGAAGAATTAGATATCAAACATGTACACATGGGTGTTGATAACAAAGCCATTGCGCTCGAGAAAATTCTGAAGTCACTGGCCCTTACCCATTCAGACTGTGCAGTCATGGGTGATGATTGGCCAGATCTCAAAATGATGAGCAACGCTGGCTTCAAGGTGTGCCCAGCCCAAGGACACGAAGCGATTAAAGAGGGCGCTCACTTTGTGACAAGTCGCTCTGGTGGCAATAGTGCAGTACGCGAACTATGTGACCTCATTCTTAAAGCGCAAAACCGCTACGAAGAATTGCTTAATCAAGCTCGCAATTAAGTCACCAGTAATGCCATTAAATTCTCAACAAATTAAACTCAGCCTAGGGCGCACAGTACTACGCTTGATGCCGTTGATTCTGATGGGCACCCTCACGCTGATCACTTTTTGGCTCGTTAAGAAAAATACGCCGCCAGAAAATTCTTTGCTGGAACGTGTTCGACTCCATGAGCCCGACTACACCATTCGCAATGGAGCGCTATCAACTTTAAATGAACTTGGCAATACAAAATATCGAGTGCTAGGTAAAAAAGTAACCCATTACGATGATGACGCCTCAATTGATATACTCACGCCGCGCGTGCGCTTATTTCCAACTGGAAAAGCGCCGGTGACTGTCAAGTCAGATACTGGCCATCTCGATGGGGACCTTACTATTCTTGACCTGATCGACAATGCGGAAATCTTCCGCCCAGCACAAGAAGCAACGGCTACCGAACCCGCAACATTGCGCATGCTTGCGCAATCGTCCTACTTCAAGGTGCTGATTAACGATGACATTATTGAAACCGATAAGCCCATTAGGCTTGAACAGGGCATGTCAGTAATGAACTCTACCGAGGGAGGATCATTTAATAATGTTGAGCAAAGTATGGTGCTATCAGGTCAAGTGAAAGGTCGCATTGAGCGACTACCGCGCGGAGGGCAGTAACGTGATTGGAATACATCCCTTTCGAGAGATTACCTTCGGTTTATTAGGTCTGAGTATTGTTATGGCTTCACTAGCCCATGCTGAAAAAGCAGACCAAGACAAGCCACTCATTCTTGAAGCTGAAAAGGTTTCTGTAAATGACGTACAACAAACTTATGATCTAAATGGAAAGATTCTCTTAATTAAGGGGACGATTGTTGTCACAGGAGACCAAGGAAATATCAAAGTAGACCCCCAAGGGTACGAGTATGTCGATATGAAGGGCACGCCCGAAGAGGTGGCCAGCTTTAGACAAAAACGTGAAGGACCTGCTGATGAATTTATGCAAGGTCGTGCTACCGATGTAAGCTACAACGCTAAAACCGAATTACTCACATTGACTGGTGACGCTAGCCTCAAACGACTCCAGAACATGCAGATGCTAGACCAATTACATGGCTGGAAAATTGAGTACGATGACATTAAGCAGTACTATCGCGTATCGCCACCTGCAGACGCAAAAGCGGATGACCTGCCCTTGGCTAGAGCCATTCTTTCACCAAGACGAAAAGCCACATTAGAGAAATGACAGCAGATTTAGCCAAAAACAATAGTCCCGCAACCTTAAGCGCACATCATCTTCAAAAGCGTTATGGTTCCAGAACCGTTGTGCGTGATGTTTCAGTTGAAGTCAAATGTGGCGAGGTCGTTGGTTTGTTGGGTCCTAATGGCGCAGGCAAAACTACTTCCTTCTACATGATTGTCGGCCTTGTTCCACTAGATGGTGGCAATATCGTGCTGGATGGCACAGATATTACTCACCTCCCTATTCATGAGCGTGCCCGAATGGGTTTGTCTTACCTGCCACAAGAGGCATCCGTTTTCAGAAAACTCAATGTCGCAGAAAATATTCAAGCCGTCCTAGAATTACAAGTTCAAGATGGAAAATCCCTTAGCAAAGCGGAAATCGCCCATCGTCTAGATGAACTTTTGGGTGAACTCCAAATTACACATCTTAGAGATAATCCAGCGCTTTCGCTGTCCGGTGGCGAGCGCCGACGCGTCGAAATTGCCAGAGCGCTTGCCTCGCAACCGAAATTTATCTTGCTGGATGAGCCCTTTGCCGGCGTTGACCCTATAGCTGTTGGAGAAATTCAACGAATCGTTCGTTTTTTACGAGACCGTCAAATCGGTGTTTTGATCACCGACCACAATGTTCGTGAAACACTCGGTATTTGCGATCACGCATACATCATCAGTGAAGGCAGCGTTCTCGCTGCAGGTAAGCCAGATGAAATTATTCAAAACGATGCCGTCCGTAGGGTATACCTAGGTGAAAACTTTAGGATGTAAGAAGCCCTCTTAGAGGTTTATTTAAAAATAAAACAGTCTCCCCTCTTGGATTTCAGCAAAATCGCTGATACGCTGGAGGTTCATGAAGTCCACTCCAAATAAACAAGTACCAGACAAGCACCAAAATGATGGGGATTGCTGCGCACCCCAGGCATAAGACTGCGCACGCACACAAAAGGAGCTGAAGATGAATTTAAAGATTAATAGTCGCCACGTAGAAGTGACCCCTGCCATGCGCAACCACTTAGAGGCCGGCCTAGCAAAAATTCGTAAGCATTTTGATCACGTACTTGATGCTTCAGCTATTTTGATTGTCGATAACGCAAAAGAAAAAGATCTTCGTCAAGGTGCAGAGATTACGATTCATCTGAAAGGCAAAGAGCTCTTTGCTGAGGCACATAATGCAGATCTCTATCATGCAATGGATCAAGTTGTTGATAAGCTTGAACGCCAGGTCGTGAAGCACAAAGAAAAAATTCAGGATCATCATCACGAAAAGCATTTTGAGTGAGAATCAACTTCAGGGCACTTATAATCATTTAATATGACTGCCCTGATAGATCTTTTTGCCCTCGACTGCATTGCATTAAATAATCCGGCTAAAAACCGTGCTGATGCATTTGCAGCCGCTGGCGAGCTCTTTTCTAAGCGCACCGGCCTTGATGCAAATGCTGTTGTAGGCTTCTTAAATGCGCGCGAAGATTTAGGATCAACCGCACTTGGTGCAGGTGTAGCAATCCCGCATGGTCGGGTTAAGGGTCTAAAACAACCCGTCGCCGCCTTTATTAATCTTCAGGTTCCTATTGATTTTGCAGCACCCGATAGCGAGCCTGTATCACTACTGATTTTTTTATTGGTACCAGAAAAAGCGACGCAACAACATCTTGAAATTCTATCGTCGATCGCACAACTTTTATCAGACCCAGATGCTCGAAAACTTCTCGCCACCGAAAGCAACCCTGAAAAAGTTTGTCAGTTGCTACAGCAATGGGGCTCACCACAATGACTCAGCCCCTGCTCCTCGAAGGAGTAAATGCTCAGCAAATTTTTGACGATAACGTTGCCGAACTAAAGCTTTCTTGGATTGGCGGACTTGAAGGAGCTGATCGCACGTTCCCTCCAGAGGCGGTTAAAGGGGCTGCTGCCAGCTCAGATTTAGTGGGGCACTTAAACCTGATTCACCCTAGTCGGATCCAGATTTTTGGTGAGCAGGAGATTCATTACCATGCCGCCTTAGAACCCAAGCAAAGGCAAGAGCAAATCTCTAATCTGATTTCTAAAATGCCTCCCTGCGTCATTGTTGCCGATGGCAAAGCAGCCGATCCCGACCTACAACTTTTTTGCCAGCGCTCATCCACACCCCTATTCACCACCTCAGTTTCTGCAGCTGAGGTCATTGATCATCTACGCACCTATTTAACCAAGATCGGCGCGCCCCAAATCACAATGCATGGCGTCTTTATGGACATCTTGGGTCTTGGCGTTTTATTGACTGGGGAATCCGGTCTCGGCAAAAGCGAATTAGGTCTTGAATTAATCTCCCGTGGTCACGGGCTAGTGGCTGATGATGCTGTTGACTTCGCCCGTCTTGGACCGGACTATATCGAGGGGCGCTGCCCTGTCATCTTGCGTAACCTACTAGAAGTGCGCGGCCTAGGCTTGTTGGATATTCGCACGATCTTTGGTGAGACTGCAGTGCGCCGAAAACTAAAACTACGTTTGATTGTGCAGTTGGTTCGTCGTAACGATGGTGAATTTGAACGCCTTCCGCTAGAAGCTCAACATATTGATGTCTTGGGCATTCCTATTAGAACAGTCAAAATTCAAGTGGCTGCTGGTCGCAACTTAGCAGTTCTCGTAGAGGCTGCTGTACGCAATACAATTTTGCAATTACGCGGTATTGACACCCTGAAAGAGTTTATTGAGCGACAGCGTGTTCAAATGAATTTAGAGGCTGAATCCTCGAAATCTCAGGGTCGCCTCCTCTAATATGCAAATTAATCTGATTACTGGAATCTCAGGCTCAGGTAAATCGGTGGCACTAAGAGCTTTCGAGGATGCGGGGTATGACTGTGTAGATAACCTGCCAGTCTCCTTACTGGAAAATCTTGTCAGCACTCTAGAAAGTGAAAAATGCGAGCAATTAGCCGTAGCAATTGATGCCCGCCGTGGAGAATCAATTGCCAAACTGCCATCCATCCTTGAAAATCTACGCCGCCAGCATCAGGTAAGAGTTATTTTTCTGAATGCAAATACCGAGACCTTAGTTCAACGTTTTTCAGAAACCCGTAGGCGCCACCCACTTTCAGATAATACTAACCATCCTCAATCAACCACATTGATTGAGGCCATTGATAGCGAGCGCAATTTACTAGAACCCCTAAAAGAACAAGCCCATAGCATTGATACCAGCAATCTTCTAGCCCATACCCTGCGCTCATGGATTCAAGATTTACTGCAAGATAAGCCTCTAGGGCTAACCGTTGTCTTTGAATCATTTGGCTTCAAAAAAGGCTTGCCTAGCGAGGCAGATTTAGTATTTGATGTCCGTTGCCTCCCCAATCCTCACTACGACAAAGTGTTACGACCACTGAGTGGCAATGACAGACCTGTCAAAGATTTTCTAGAAAAAATCCCAGCAGTGATCAGTATGGAGAATGACATTATTCAGTTTATTGAAAAGTGGCTGCCCCACTACATTGCGGATGGCCGCAGCTACTTAACCATTGCCATTGGCTGCACTGGCGGACAACACAGATCAGTCTATTTAGTAAATCGGATAAGCGAATACTTTCACTCACAAAAAAAGCTTGCTGAATTACAGATTAATTTTTTAGATCGTCACCGCGAGTTAGACTCAATCCCTGTAAAAGCAGTTTGATTGGCTGAGGTAAGCCATACTCCCC
>CAIOIX010000240.1 GCA_903858445.1 uncultured beta proteobacterium | reverse complement strand
TTATTTATGACTTTCTCGCTCGGCGCAATTGTTTTAGTGCTGGCTTATACCCAATTAGAAATTACTAATGAGATGATTATGTGGCTTGGTTTTCCACTGGGATTCTTTGCCAGTGGTTACTTCTCCGCTCACTATGGTTTAGCTATGGCAATCGCTATTTTTGCAGTGATTGCTTATGGCGTCTTCTTTATTGCTGCAGTGATTCTTCCAGAAACGCGTGGACGAGAGTTGCAGGCGAACTAAGAAAACATTAGTGTCAGATGTAGATATTCCGTTTTGCCCGGGACCGCCTGAACATCAGAGCGGTCCCTTTCCTTTTGAAATTCCAAGAGGTGCAGTTGACGCCCATGCGCACGTTATTAGTGCCACAAGTTTTGTTCCTGATCGTTCTTATACATCCCCAGAAGCTACTGAGGAGCAATATATTCGCATGCTAGATGAAGTCGGCATGACTTATGGTGTGTTGATTCAAGTGAGTGTGAATGGTCATGACAATGCGCCGATGCTGAGGGTATTGGAGAGACACCCTCAGCGTTTACGTGGCGTAGCAGTGCCATTACTCAACCAGTCCGATGCCTACTACCAGAATATGAAAGAAAAAGGGGTGGTTGGTATTCGCATGAATGTCATGTTTTCTGGCGGTGGCTTAGATTTGTCAAAACTAGAGGAGTGCGACGCGTTAGCAAGAGACTGGGGTTGGCATATTCAATTTTTATTAAATGCCAATGATTTACCCTTACTCATGCCGCGTATGCAAAAAATGCGATCTACCTTGGTGATTGATCACATGGGTTACTTGAGGGCTTCAGTGGGTTTAAATTCCCCTGGCTTTAATGCTCTTCACGACTTGGTTAAAGAGCGCGCCTGGGTAAAGGTGTCTGGTGCCTATCGTTTATCCGATCAGGCACCTCCATATGAGGAGGTGGTGCCCTATGCGGCAGCCTTGATTGATGCTGCCCCTGATCGTTGTATCTGGGGCTCTGATTGGCCACACGTTGCCAACTGGGGTGTTATGCCTAGCATTGCGCAGATGCTTCAGAGTCTTGCTTTGTATGCCCCAGATGAGCGAACTCGCACGAGAATCCTGTGCGCCAACCCTCAACGCCTTTATGGATTTAAGGGCTAGGCTTTAGCGGACTGTTAATTTTCCACAATGTGAAATGTCGTTTCCCTGCGTAAAATGCAGTGCAGCAACATATCTTCAGATTCATTTCAGACAGTGAATATTCATTTCATATTATAAAAAAATATTTATAACCTCATGAATTTAAATGACTAAATAGTTTATAAATTCTTCTTAGAAGCCCTTGTTTGCTTTTCAAATCCCCATAAACTCTTATATAAGACATAAGACTTAAATGTCTCAATTTTCGAAGTACTTGTTTAACTTAGGGAGAAAAACATGGCAGATCGCAAGGCAGAAATCGCAGCACTTCAAAAGGATTGGGATACCAACCCACGCTGGCATGGTATCAAGCGCGGCTACACCGCAGAAGACGTTGTCCGTTTACGTGGCTCATTGAAGATTGAGCACACATTAGCTAAACATGGTGCCGAAAGACTTTGGAATTTAGTGAATAACGAAGCTTATGTAAATTGCTTAGGCGCATTGACGGGTGGTCAAGCCATGCAGCAAGTGAAAGCGGGAGTTCAGGCGATTTATTTATCTGGTTGGCAAGTCGCTGCAGATGGCAACTCTTACGCAGCGATGTATCCAGACCAATCCTTGTATCCAGTAGATTCAGTTCCTAAGATGGTTGAACGTATTAATAATTCATTCCAACGCGCTGATGAAATTCAAACTGCCAAAGGTATTCAACGTGGTGATGCTGGTTTCATTGAATATTTTGCTCCAATTGTTGCCGATGCTGAAGCCGGTTTCGGTGGCGTATTAAATGCTTTTGAATTAAGCAAGGCATTAATTAAGCAAGGTGCTGCTGGCGTTCACTTTGAAGATCAATTATCTTCAGTTAAAAAATGCGGTCACTTGGGTGGAAAAGTATTATTGCCAACGGCTGAGTCTGTACAGAAATTGATTTCTGCGCGTTTGGCTGCTGACGTTATGGGGGTATCAACCATTATCTTGGCCCGCACTGATGCGGAAGCTGCCGATTTGCTGACATCTGACTATGATGAAAATGATAAGCCATTCTTAACAGGTGAGCGTACTCCAGAAGGTTTCTACAAGACACGCAAGGGCTTGGATCAAGCTATCTCCCGTGGTTTGGCATATGCCGCTTACGCTGATATGGTTTGGTGTGAAACGGGTACACCGGATCTCGATTTTGCTCGTCAATTTGCCGAAGCGATTCGTGCAAAGTTCCCAGGCAAGATGCTGGCATATAACTGCTCACCATCATTTAATTGGAAGAAGAACTTAGATGATGCAACGATTGCAAAATTCCAACGTGAGCTGGGCGCAATGGGTTACAAGTATCAATTTATTACCCTCGCTGGCATTCACTCAATGTGGTACAACATGTTCGACTTGGCGCAAGATTACATGCAGCGCGGTATGACTGCCTATATAGAGAAAGTACAAGAGCCAGAATTCGCTGCGCGTGATCGTGGATACACGTTCGTTTCACATCAGCAAGAAGTTGGTACCGGTTACTTTGATGATGTAACAACCGTGATTCAAGGCGGTAAGTCATCGGTAACAGCCTTGACGGGCTCTACTGAAGAAGAGCAGTTCCACTAAATCGAATCCCTAAGTAGTTTGTAGTAGCAGTAGTACCAATACTGCCGCGGCATCTAAATTACCTCATAAGGGTGACTTAGGTGCCGTTTTCGTATACATTTATTGCATGAAAAATTGTGTACTCTGTGCAGATAACCTTGGACCTGAAGAGGGCGAGCTCATTTGGCGTGGCGAAGACTGTCGCGTCATCTTAGTGAATGACCCTGATTTACCTGGGTTCTGTAGGGTGATTTGGAATCATCACGTGAGGGAGATGTCCGAGCTTACATTCGGGGAGCGTGATGTTTTGATGTCGCTAGTCTTCGCTGTTGAGGGGGCTATCCGTCATGTGATGCAACCGGCAAAGGTTAACTTGGCCGCACTAGGCAATCAAGTCCCTCATCTTCACTGGCATGTCATCCCGCGCTATCAGGATGATGCATTCTTTCCTGGCTCCGTGTGGTCTGAGAGGATTCAACAGACTACTGGCGCCGTATTAGAAGCTCGCAAGCAGAAGGCTCATGGTCTACCGGCGGTAATTCGGGCTGCAATTTCACAATTGCATTAAATTATCTGTATTGCAGCTAAAACGCTGATTCGTAGTGCCCATAATAAAAATTAGACGGAGACTTTTGTGATTCAAAAAATTATTCCTAGCGTAGCTGAGGCTTTGCGGGATATCGCTGATGGCTCAACCATCTTAATTTCTGGATTTGGTGGCGCTGGCTTACCCATCTACTTGTTGGATGCACTGCTTGAGCAAGGCACCAAAGAGCTGACTTTGATCAGTAATAATGCTGGAAATTCAGGGGTGGGTATTGCAAAATTGGTTGGTGGCGGTCGTGTCAAAAAAATGGTGTGTTCTTTCCCACGTCAACCCGAGTCTGGAGCATTTGACGAGCTCTATCGTGAGGGTAGGATTGAACTAGAGCTCGTACCCCAAGGGACGCTCGCTGAACGGATTCGTGCTGGTGGCGCAGGGATTGGGGGTTTTTATACGCCTACCGGTTTTGGCACTGAATTGGCCGAAGGAAAAGATACTCGTGAGATAGACGGTATAAATCATATTTTTGAGAAAGCCATTAAGGCCGACTATGCCTTGATCAAGGCAGATAAGGGTGATCGCTGGGGTAACTTAACTTATCACGGTACTGGTAGAAACTTTGGCCCTATTATGGCTACTGCTGCACGCTGTACGATTGCCCAGGTTAGGGAAATTGTTGAGTTAGGCGCCCTTGATCCAGAAGTGATTGTGACCCCTGGAATCTTTGTGAAACGAGTAGTGCTGATGGGGGGAGCGTCATGATTGATCTTTCTAATATCAAAAGACGTTCCACTGCTGATATAGCAAAACGGATTGTGCAAGATATTCCGGATGGTGCTAGCGTCAACTTAGGCATTGGTCAGCCGATGACGATCTCCAATTACTTACCGGACGATCGTGAGATATTACTTCATAGTGAAAATGGTTTGCTTGGAATGGGGCCTCTGGCTACTGGCGATCAGATTGATGAAGAGATTGTCAATGCTGGTAAGCAACCGGTAACGATGCTGCCGGGTGCTTCAATTTGTCACCATGCCGATTCATTTGTCATGATTCGTGGTGGGCACTTAGATATTTGTGTCTTAGGTGCTTTTCAAGTCTCTGTTAAGGGTGATATCGCCAATTGGCGTACTGGTGACCCCAAGGCTATCCCTGCGGTAGGTGGGGCGATGGACTTAGCCGTAGGTGCAAAGAAACTGTTTGTGATGATGGAGCATCTCACAAAATCTGGTCAATCCAAGTTGGTGAGGGAGTGCACCTATCCACTGACTGCACTTGCTGCAGTTGATTGCGTCTACACCGATTTAGCTACGATAGCAGTCACCCCAGAAGGTTTGCTTGCATTGGACTGGGTAGACGGCTTGAGTTTTGATGATCTACAGGAAATCAGTGGCGTGCCATTAATGAATTCTCAACGATGAAATATCCCTCGCTGATATCTTTTTTAGTGCTCATCTTTTTGATGGTTGGCATTCCCTGTGTGTATGCTACAGATTCAGAGAGTAGCTACCCCAACAAGCCGATCCATTTAATTGTGGGCTTTTCTCCAGGAGGTTCAGCGGATACGGTTGGACGAGCTTTGGCAGAGGGGCTTTCGACGCGCCTCGGTCAGCCTGTGATTGTGGAAAATAAAGCAGGAGCGAACGGCAATATAGCTGCTGAGATGGTTGCGCGTGCGACGCCTGACGGATATACGATTTACTTTCCATCTATCGGTCATGCTGTAAATGCATCGCTCTACAAAAATTTACCTTACGATCCCGTCAAGGATTTCACGGCAATCGGTGGCGTTTTCTCGGCGCCAAATATGTTGGTAGTGCCAGTAAATTCACCTTATAAATCAGTCTCGGATGTAATTAACGCAGCCAGAGCTAATCCTGGGAGGTTAACCTTTGCCTCTAGCGGTAGTGGCACTTCTGTCCATCTATCTGCTGAACTATTTGAGAAAATGGCCAAAATAGAAATGATTCATGTTCCCTACAAAGGAACTGGCAATGCCATGCCCGATGTGATTTCTGGTCAAGTTGATATGAGTTTCCCAAATTTACCGAGTGCTGTTCCGCAAGTTAAAGCAGGAAATTTACGAGCTCTGGGTGTGACTACAGCAAAACGATCCGCTGCTGCTCCTGGGATACCCACTATTGCGGAATCTGGTTTGCCTGGTTATGAAATGGCCACTTGGTACGGCTTAGTTGCTCCAGCCAATTTACCGGTGGGCATTCGTAATCGCCTCAATAAAGAGTTGCAAAGTATTTTGGCCGATCCCAAATTTAAAGATAAATTGATTGCGCAGGGTGCCGACCCGATGCCAGGAACACCTGAACAATTTTCTCAATTAATTAAGACCGAAATTGAGAGATGGCGCAAGTTGATTTTGCAATCAAAAATTACCATTGAATAATTCGTTGCCCCCTTGGAAGATCTATGCCTTTTTCTAACAATGCTTGTATAGCAGGTATTTATGAGCATCCATTGCGAGTTGCTCCAAATCACACGGTAGCGCAATTACATGCTGAAGTTGCCTATGGTGCTTTGCAGGATGCCGGATTGACGCTGAATGATGTGGATGGATATTTTTGCGCTGGCGATGCCCCAGGTATGGGGCCCGTTGCGATGGTTGATTACCTTGGGCTCAAAAAAGTCAGCTATCTTGACTCCACTGATCTTGGTGGAGCCTCTTATTTGGCGCACGTGGGTCACGCAGCACGGGCGATTGCAACAGGTCAGTGTAAGGTTGCCCTCATTACTTTAGCTGGGCGCCCTAAATCAGAGGGTTCTAGCGGCACTCAGGTACGCAGTCAATACGCAAGCGCCCCTGATTTTGCCTTTGAGAAGCCTTACTCACCAGCGCCATTAAATACTTATGCAATGTGCGCTATGCGTCACATGTATGAGTTCGGGACGACGAGTGAGCAACTGGCTTGGATTAAGGTGGCTGCTTCACATCATGCTCAACATAACCCCAATGCCTTATTGAGAGATGTCTTAACCGTAGAGGATGTCTTGGCTTCACCAATGATTGCCGATCCATTGCATCGTGCCGATTGCTGTGTTGTGACCGATAGCGGCGGCGCCTTGCTCGTCGTGCATCCCGATATTGCCAAGACATTGAAAAAGCCTGTTGTCACCGTTATGGGGGCGGCGGAATCTTCTAAAGGGCAGATGGGTGGCAAAGTCGATTTGACTTACTCTGGTGTAGCTTGGACTGGTCCAAGGGCTTTTGCAGAGGCAAAGTTAACTCCAGCTCAAATTCGGTATGCATCAATTTACGACAGCTTCACCATTACTGTGTTGATTCAGCTTGAAGATCTTGGATTTTGTAAAAAGGGCGAGGGCGGTCAATTTGTTGAAAATGGCCAATTGATTTCCGGGAAAGGTACGCTTGCTTTTAATACTGATGGCGGTGGATTATGTAATAACCATCCCGCAAATCGCGGTGGGATGACGAAAGTGATTGAGGCGGTAAGGCAACTAAGGGGTGAGGCCCATCCAGCAGTACAGGTGCCGAATTTAGAGTTTGCCTTAGCCTCTGGCATTGGCGGTGCTTTAGGAACTCGGCATGGGGCTGCCACTTTAATAATGGGGAGATTGTAATGTCTGAACTTCGCCAGGCAGATCGCTTGCCGAGTCCCATAGTGAATTCTGAAAACCAAGCATTTTGGCAGGCCGCCCAAGCGGGCAAACTTATTCTGAAGTTATGTCATTCATGTGAAGAGGTTCACTACTATCCCCGTACGATTTGCCCGCACTGTGGCAGCAAAGACACTACTTGGGTGAACTCAGATGGTCTAGGCGAAATTTATTCGTTTACTGTAATGAGGCGTGGGGTAGAGTTTCCATTTGCGATGGCCTATGTGCTCTTGAATGAAGGCATTTCATTGCTCACCCATTTAACGAATTGTAATTTTGATGCGATTCGCATTGGGCAAAAGGTGAAGGTGGTATTTCAAGAGACGCAAGATGGGCAAAACACCCATGTGTTTGAGCCACTCAATTAAGTTAAATCAAATTTCCCATCAACCAAAACAAATAGCATCTTGCAGGGTTTTTTAGATCGATTGCTCCAAGCATGATTGGTGCCGCGCTCGACTAGAAAGTCCCCTTGCTTCATCAGCTTTTCTTCTTTATCCAGAACAATATATATTTCACCTTCAAGTACTAGGGCGTAATCCACGGTCTCAGTTCGATGCATTAGAGGGTGGCCACCTTCTTTGAAGGTAGAGGCTTTCTCGGTACCTAGCGCACCAAAAGCGACTTGTGCATCAGAGGCGCTTAAATTCTGAGTCCACTCACCTTCTGGGCCAAACTCAACAATCCTGACTACAGTCCCATTTTTAGGCGGCGTAAGTTCCAGCTTTCGATTGGTTGGGTCTAAGTTGTTATTAATCTTTGCTGGTGTTTCATCGGTAATCCAGAGATTAGTAAGGTAGTAGCCTACGCGCTTGGGATTGTCATAAATACTTGGCGCATTTCCATCTTCGGTAAAGATGGCATTACCATCTGAATCATGTCCAGTAATAATTCTGCGTACTATTCCTTTTTGATCGTTCATTATTAACGGGTCTCGATTAGTTTAATTTGTTGAGAGCTTCTAAATATTTCTCAGGGCTGAGTGCTGCGCCTTCACGTTGAGATTCCCACATGACTTGTCCCAAGCATTCCATGATGCGATGTTGCGCCTCATGCTCTGATTCAAGCTTTCTTGTAAGGTTCTCTGCTATTTTTTGGATGCCTGGAGGCTGATCGATGGAGATCTGCTCGCTAATTGATAAGTGCATTGATAGATGAAGGAATGGGTTGGTTTCACCACGTTCAGGTGTGTAATCTTGGGCCACTGCTCCTTCGGGGTCGGCTAGGATCGTATGGTATTCCGGATGCCGCTCCATCCAGTCACCCGCAATCGTTTCTAGGGGTGTTAGGATATGTAAATCTATTTTTTTCTTCCAGGTGTCACAGAAAAAACGACGTACATCTTCACGGGTGGGATTAAATAGCGCCACGAACTTTTCCTTTGCCTGTTTTTTGTTTAAAGCTGCATAAGGGTTCCACAATGCATTGGGCGCATTCAGGGTTACGCGCCTTGCAGGTATATCTGCCATGCAAAATAAGCCAATGATGCGCATCTAGCAAAAACTCTTTAGGAACACGTTTTAGTAGCTGCTCCTCTACTTTAACCACATCTTTTCCTGGTGCTAGACCTGTGCGATTGGAGACACGAAAGATATGCGTATCTACCGCAATCGTAGGTTGTCCAAATGCGGTGTTGAGGATGACATTCGCTGTTTTCCTTCCAACGCCCGGAAGTGCTTCTAATGCTTCCCGGTTTTGTGGGGCCTCACCTTGATGCCTCTCTATTAGAAGGCGGCAGGTTTCCTGGATATGTCTACCTTTAGAGTTGAACAGGCCAATATGCTGAATATAGGGTTTTACACCTTCCTCTCCGAGATCTAATAGGGCTTGGGGTGTATTGGCAATTTTGAAAAGCTTGCGCGTACCTTTATTAACTGAGATATCGGTTGCTTGCGCTGATAGTAGGACGGAAATAAGTAATTCAAAAGGAGAGCTGTACTCTAGTTCTGTTTCTGGATGTGGATTATTGGCCTTGAGTTGCTCAAAGAAAGCCCGTCGTTTATCTAGATTCATGACTGCGATTTCGCTTTGGCCGCTCTTTCCATTGCTGCAGCAATAATGGCACGCTTACGATCTTGTTCCTTTTTCTCCTCATCGGAGGAGGGGGATTCGGCATTAATAGAGGCCAGTTTTTTTGTCGCTTTTTTAGCTAGACGAGCATCGTTGTCGTGCTTTTCGCGATCAAGGCGCAATACTCTAGACTGATATCGATCACGTGCCTCATCCGCTAACTTTTGAGACCAGGCATTCCATCCAGATCTCTTCTCCGTGACGTCAATCATCGTGATGCAGTCAACCGGGCATGGTGGTATGCAGAGGTCGCAGCCAGTGCACCATTCTGGCAAAACAATATGCATTTGCTTTGAAGCGCCAACAATCGCATCCACGGGACAGGCTTGTATGCATAGCGTACAGCCAATACATTTTTGTGGATCGATAAAAGCAACGGGTCTTGGGCGCTCTAGGCCGCAATCGGGATCAATCTTGGAATTGAGTACAAAGGCATCTTGCGGATATATTGGGTCAAGCAAGGCGCTTAGTCTGACTATGCCTTCAACTCCGCCGGGTGGGCAGCGATTGGGTTTAGCTTCTCCGGATGCTAAGGCTTGTGCATACCCTCTGCAATCGGGATAACCACATTTAGTACATTGCGTTTGAGGAAGAAGATCTTCAAGGCGATCAGTAAGTTCATTTGCCTGTTTGAGCTTCATTGCATTACAGACCCTCAGCGAATTAGAAGCCACAAAGGCTTCTAATCATTCCGGATTACTTAGCTCCCAATTTAGGAAGTCTAGCTTTAGTCTTTCGTTGAGCAGGTTGATGCTCGCGAATGAAGGATTTTATTTTAGGATAAACCTTCTCTCTCCAGCGACGACCCGCAAAGATGCCATAGTGACCGGCACCAGCTACTTCATAGTGATCTTTATCTGCTTTAGGAATGCCAGCGCAGAGATCATGTGCTGCACGAGTCTGGCCGCTACCAGAAATATCATCAAGCTCACCTTCAATAGTGAGTAAGGACGTTTTCTTAATGTCTTGTGGTTTGACTAATTTGCCAGCAACTTCCCATGTGCCATTTGGCAATGAATATTCTTGGAATACAGTTTTGATAGTGTCCAGGTAAAACTCGGCATCCATATCCAATACGGCGTTGTACTCATCATAGAAGCGGATATGGGATGCAGCATCTTGTTCATCACCGCGCACTAGGTTTTGAAAGTAGTCCCAGTGGGATTGCAAATGGTTTTGTGGATTCATGGCGATAAAGCCAGTGTGCTGCAAGAAGCCAGGGTATACCTTGCGACCAGCGCCAGGATAACCAGGTGGCACTTTGTAAATCACGTGACTTTCAAACCAGTCATATGATTTTTGATCGGCCAAATTGTTTACAGCAGTTGGTGATTTGCGAGCATCAATCGGGCCACCCATCATGATCATGGATGCAGGGGTTTCTTCACCCGCAGAGGCCATTAGAGAAATGGCGCCTAAAGTAGGCACGGTTGGTTGACATACGGAAATGACATGTAAATCTTTTGCGCCAATAGTTCTAATGAATTCTTGAATGTAGTGGACATAATCATCAAGACTAAAGCTACCATCCTCAGCAGCTACGATGCGAGCATCGATCCAGTCGGTGATGTACACCTTATGATCTTGCAGCAAGGTGCGAACGGTATCCCGCAAGAGCGTTGAGTGATGTCCTGAGAGCGGCGCAACTACCAACACCACTGGATCATCTTTCAACTTCTTGATGACTTCAACATCATCGGAGAAGCGTTTGAAGCGAATGAGTTTGCAAAAAGGCTTGGCTACAGTTGTCACTTCATGAATGGCAACTTCACGACCATGCGCCTGAACAGATCTAATCCCAAATTCAGGTTTCTTATAGTTTTTCCCTAAGCGATAGAGTAATTCATAGCTTGCAGCTAAACGCTCTGATCCAGGAACCTTTGATGCAGGATTTGAGGCGTTAATAAATGCCTCAGAAGCGGCGCGAGCCCATGAACTAACAGGTTGAAGTAATGCTTTTTGAAACTCGTGCAATTGATATAGCATGGTACCTCCAGTAACTCAGTGTAACCGCTTGTTATGCTAAAACGCGGGCGATAGCTTTGGCCACCTTATCAATATTTTTGGTATTTAAGGCAGCAACACAAATGCGACCAGTAGAGAGGGCATAAATGCCATCCTCTTTTTGTAGGCGCTCTACTTGCTCGACTGTTAAGCCAGAGTAAGAAAACATGCCACGCTGCGCTTCGATAAAGGCAAAGTCTTGCTTAACGCCAGCTTCAGCGAGTTTTTCAACGAGAGCATGACGCATAGATTTAATGCGATCACGCATTTCTGCTAATTCATCTTCCCAGAGTTTTCTGAGTTCTGGAGAGTTCAGCACTGTAGCCACAATCGCTGCTCCATGGGTTGGGGGATTGGAATAGTTAGTGCGAATCACGCGCTTCAATTGGGAGAGCACGCGAGTAGATTCATCTTTGCTTTGGGTCACGATAGACAGCGCCCCTACGCGTTCACCATAAAGTGAGAATGATTTAGAGAAAGAGCTCGAAACAAAGAAAGACATCCCAGATTCAGCAAAGAGGCGCACGGCAATGCCATCTTGCTCAATACCAGAGGCAAAGCCCTGGTAAGCCATATCTAAGAAGGGAATAAATTCTTTTGTCTTGCAGATCTCAATGACTTGGCGCCATTGTGCTTCAGTAATGTCAGCGCCCGTTGGGTTATGGCAGCAAGCATGCAATAAGACGGTGGTGTTCTTCGGGAAAGACTTCAAAGACTTCACCATGCCATCGAAATCAACACCACGGGTTTTGCCATCAAAGTAGGTGTACTCAATAACATCAAAGCCAGCAGATTCAAAAATACCCCGGTGATTTTCCCAGGTAGGGTTGCTAATCGCGCAAGGTGCGTTTAAATCAAGGCGCTTAATAAAGTCAGCGCCAACGCGTAAGGCGCCCGTGCCACCCAGACATTCAGCAGTAACCACACGACCCTCTTTAGTTAAAGAGGAGTCAGTACCAAACAAAAGATTTTGAACGGCGCTGTTGTAAGGATTTGGACCTTCGATAGGAATGTAGCTCCGTGGCGAATGCTTGGCAACAATCCCTTCTTCTGCCTGAATGACAGCCTTCAGAAGAGGAACCTTGCCCTCATCGGTGTAATACACGCCAACACCTAAATTCACCTTATCTGGGCGTTGATCAGCTACATAGGCCTCTGTGAGGCCAAAAATAGGGTCTTTTGGGGCTAATTGGACGGAGGAAAACAGTGTCATTTGGAGGTCGTGGGTAGTGGTTAGAAGGTGCTTTTGATATTAATTAACGTTAAATTTGGTTTAATTTGGCTAAATTGCATGGTTTTGAGGTCAGACTCAACTTATTTCAAATAAAAACGGCAAAATCATTGTTTGTACAAAATTCGCTGTGAAGAAAGCTCACAGATGAAATGATAGCTGAGATGCCCCCTAAGTCGCCTAAAACTGCTGCAAAAACCCAAGCTGCTGATCCCCAGAAAGCCCCAATTGCCGACCCCTTGGGGGAGGCGGGTCACGACCTTGATCCAGCCAAATTTGTTTCATTCCCAGATTCCCCATACCAGCTCTATCAGCCATTTCCGCCAGCAGGCGACCAGCCAGCGGCAATCGACGCATTAGTGGCTGGAATTGACGATGGCTTGACCTTTCAGACACTACTGGGTGTAACTGGCTCTGGTAAAACCTTCACGATGGCCAATGTCATTGCTAGAACGGGGCGCCCAGCCATCATTTTTGCCCCAAATAAGACCTTGGCAGCTCAGCTTTATAGTGAGTTTCGGGAATTTTTTCCACGCAATGCAGTTGAGTACTTCGTCAGTTATTACGATTACTACCAACCTGAGGCATACGTCCCTACACGCGATTGGTTCATTGAAAAAGATTCATCCATTAATGAGCACATCGAGCAGATGCGATTATCTGCAACGAAGAGTTTACTAGAGAGGCGCGACGTCATTATTGTTGCAACCGTGTCTGCAATTTACGGTATCGGTAATCCTGGCGACTATCACAGCATGGTGATGACTTTGCGCCCTGGTGACAAGATGAGTCAGCGTGATATTTTGATGCGTCTGATCGCCATGCAATACGACCGCAATGAGACGGATTTCAAGCGTGGTGTATTCCGAGTGCGGGGCGATACGATTGATATTTTCCCTGCCGAACATAATGAGTTAGCGGTTCGCGTTGAGTTATTTGATGATGTGGTCGAAAGTTTGCAATTCTTTGATCCGCTCACTGGAAAAATTCGCCAGAAGATCCCCCGCTTTACTGTCTACCCAAGCTCCCACTATGTAACACCTCGCGAAACTGTTTTGAAGGCGATTGAAACCATCAAAATTGAATTGCGAAATCGTTTAGATGAGTTCGTTAAAGATGCTAAATTGGTTGAAGCTCAACGCCTCGAGCAGCGTACCCGCTTTGATTTAGAGATGCTTAATGAGCTTGGATTTTGCAAGGGAATTGAGAATTACTCACGCCATCTCTCCGGCGCTATGCCTGGCGATGCACCCCCCACCTTGGTTGATTACTTGCCCAACGATGCCTTGATGTTCCTGGATGAAAGCCATGTCTTAATTGGACAGCTTAACGCCATGTACAACGGCGATAAATCTCGTAAAAGTACCTTGGTGGAATTTGGTTTCCGATTACCTTCGGCAATGGATAATCGACCGCTGAAGTTCACCGAATTCGAAACCAAAATGCGTCAAACAGTTTTCGTTTCTGCAACACCAGCTGATTATGAAAAAACGCATACTGGTCAAGTGGTAGAGCAGGTGGCTAGACCGACTGGTCTGGTAGATCCTGAGATCGAGGTGTTGCCAGCTAGCACGCAGGTTGATGATCTATTGGGTCAGATTCATGAGCGAGTCAAAGTTCATGAGCGAGTCTTGGTGACAGTACTTACCAAGCGCATGGCAGAACAATTAACCGACTACCTGTCCGATCATGGAGTAAAGGTGCGCTATGTCCACTCGGATATCGATACAGTTGAGAGGGTAGAAATTTTGCGAGATCTTCGTTTAGGGGTATTTGATGTTTTGGTGGGCATTAACTTGCTGCGCGAAGGCTTAGATATTCCAGAGGTCTCTTTAGTAGCTATTTTGGATGCGGATAAAGAGGGTTTCTTGCGCTCTGAGCGCAGCTTGATTCAGACTATTGGTCGTGCCGCTCGAAATATTCGCGGTAAAGCCATTTTGTATGCCGATCGTATTACAGACTCTATGAAACGGGCGATGGGAGAGACTGACCGCCGTAGAACGAAGCAAATTGCTTTTAACAAGCTTCATGGCATTGAGCCGCGAGGGGTCACTAAGCGGATCAAGGACATTATTGATGGCGTTTACGACGTCAATGAGAAGCGCTCAGAGATGCAGGTGGCTGAGGAGCGGGCTCATTATGAAGATATGAATGAGAAGGACTTGTCGAGCGAAATTAAGCGGTTAGAGAAGCAAATGAATGCCGAGGCTAAGAATTTGGAGTTTGAAAAAGCTGCGAGTACACGAGATCGCCTGACAAAAGTAAAAGAAATGGCGTTTGGTGCTCGTTCACGCGATGGCTTTTAGCTTTTTGGCATAATTCTTGAGCAGATTAGTAGGGTATATGGTATAGTTGAGTGGAATGGTCAGGTATTACCAATCTGACTGTTAGTTGTCCATAACAATCCATTACCAAGGTGACATATGAGACTTACAACTAAAGGTCGTTTTGCAGTAACCGCAATGATTGATTTGGCCCTGCGTGAAACGCATGGCCCTGTAACTTTGGCTGGAATTAGCCAAAGACAAAAAATTTCACTTTCCTACTTAGAGCAGTTATTTGGCAAATTGCGCCGTTTCAATATTGTGGAGAGTACTCGCGGTCCTGGCGGTGGATATACCCTGGCCCGCAAATCCGACGAAATCAGCGTGGCTGACATCATCGTTGCTGTGGATGAACCCTTAGACGCAACGCAATGTGGCGGTAAAGGCAATTGCCATACCGATGAAGAAAATCATGGCCGCTGTATGACACATGACCTCTGGTCAAATCTCAACTCAAAAATGGTCGAGTATCTAAGTTCAGTTTCTTTGCGTGATTTAGTTCAGCAGCAAGAAGGCCGCGGCATTGTTCTCCATGACCTGCGTCACAAAAAAATTAAAATTGAAGGCGTTAAGTCTGAGAAGGCTGCGCCAGTAGTAGAGGTAAAAAAAGAGATTGCTCCCAAGCGACCTCTCGTAAATTCCGTTTTCAATCTGGCCCAGCAAAGCTAATCGCTAGTAGGCCAATTATTTATAAGTAAATTATGAACGCACCACAAGTTATTCCAGCGCAACCAGTCCCGATGTTTAGTCCTAAGCACTTTCCGGTGTATATGGATTATTCCTCTACAACGCCGATTGATCCTCGCGTGGTAGACAAGATGTTGCCTTATCTGCGTGAGCAGTTTGGTAATGCCGCATCTCGTAGTCATGCCTATGGCTGGGCCGCCGAAGAAGCTGTCGAGTGGGCGCGTTCAGAAGTTGCACAACTAGTGCATGCTGATCCAAGAGAGATCGTTTGGACTAGCGGCGCTACAGAAAGTATTAACCTAGCCTTAAAAGGTGCCGCCCACTTCTATAAAGATAAGGGTAAGCACATCATCACCGTGAAGACCGAGCACAAAGCTACTTTAGATACTTGCCGTGAGCTTGAGCGTGAAGGCTATGAAGTGACTTATTTGGATGTATTGCCTAACGGCATGATTGATATTGAGCAGCTTGAAAAAGCAATGACACCGGGCACCATCATTGTGTCAGTGATGTTTGTTAATAATGAGATTGGTGTTGTGCAAGACATTCCTCGTATTGGCGAGTTGTGTCGCTCACGTGGCGTAATTTTTCATGTGG
>CAIOIX010000239.1 GCA_903858445.1 uncultured beta proteobacterium | reverse complement strand
TATAGCTTGGCGACCCTTAAATAGCTGCCAAAGCTTAAATAATCATTAACTACTTCTAGCTTGAACTGCGGACTGTGTTTGCTCATGAATCTGACCCCTGTTAGTTGGATTGGGTGTCCAACTTTTGTGGGTCAGTTCAGATGTGCAGGGCTCTTTCGTTATTTTCTCTAAATTAATGAAATATAGAGACTGATTGGCGGTGGGCGCAGACTTAATTCATATTGTCTCAGTATCTCGCCCTACTAACAGGGATTTTTATAAAAGGTAATTGTCCTCAAGCACCTCTGCACACGAATGTCTACATCAGCCCTACAAGAACCGTTCATAGCGAGGTATTTTAGGGCGTCTAGGTGAAAGAGTCAGACCCAAAGGAGCAGTGCTCAAAATAAAAAATTATTAAGCCTTGGGCTGATTTATCCACTTAGTTACTGCTGGAGGCTCCCATTTTAATAAACCATCCAATAAAGACTCTGGAGTTGATTGAATCAAAATCATATCCCTGTGCTGAGGCTTCATGAATTCTTCTGATACTGCTCGGTTTAGTTGTTCCTGAAGGGGGGAATAAAAAGAATCAATATTTAATACGCCGCAGGGCTTTAAATGCTCCCCTATTTGGGTCAAGGTGGCTACCTCGAATAACTCTTCTAGAGTACCAAGCCCCCCTGGCAATGCAATGAAGGCATCAGCCAACTCAATCATGCGCGCTCTTCTTTGGCGACGATCTTTGGTAATTTCAAGCTCCGATAGTTTTGAATGGGATTGACCGCGATCATGAAGCCTTTGGTAAGTTATGCCAACCACCCTTCCGCCTGAGTCCAAAACAGCATCTGCAACCACACCCATTAAACCTGTATCAGTTCCCCCATAGATGAGTGCCATCCCTTGATCAGCTAATACTTGACCAAGTTCAATGGCCGCCTCTTTATATATTGGTCTAACTCCAAAATTGGAGCCACAGAAAACAGCAATGTTTTTAATTTTAGTAGTCATTGGTAAATTTTAAACATTGTCTAAAGTAACTTTGAGGCTCACAAAAATACATCATCGCAGCAAGGCATAGCAATTTAATTCATAAAAAGTGGGTTGGCGACATTTATAAACGTATTCTCAAAAGGAGTTGAGCACAGTCTATATACCTTCTGGAGTAAATGGAAAACCACCCGAAGGTGGTTTCATTAAACTAAAGATCGCAGATTATTTAATGAGATCTAAAAATTGCACATTGTTATTAATATTTACAAAGGCCGATGAATCATAAGCGTAGTTTCCATTTGCTGTAAATAAAAACATATAAGCCTTTAATGAGCCGTAGCCACCAGATTTTTCTTTAGCATTTACATCACACACCACCATCCAACCAAATTTTGCAGGCTCATAGCTAAATGTTCTAGCCCATGCTTTACGTGGAGGTGCGCATTCTTTTTTGGCAGCTTCAGGCTCATTTACATTCGCCTTAAGATAGGTATTAACCTCCTTGTCAATCTCAGCTTGTTTAGGCTGAGGAGAAAATTTAGCCTGCTGGATTTCAGATTGCGTTACAGGGGCAGCGCAAGCAACTAGAGCCAGCGTTGCCAAAAGACCTAATAATTTAATTGTCATATCTTCTCTCTTTTAATTAATGCAAATACAGCTATTTTTAAATAGCATTATTCAATAAACGTTAGCGCTTAAAACTACCCTCACGCTCACTACTATCGATTCCGACCGTTGCAGTATGGCTCCAACCATTTCTATAGTCAACTTTTATTGTTTTAAAACAATAACTTATAAGTCTTATAGGGCTTCAGCTTAGAAGGCTTTGCTACATAGAATCTAGTTGGTCTATTTTCTTTTTTTAGGTGACTTGGCGGATTCAGTAAAAGATAAATCACATAACAACCCCCTCCCCCAAGGTCTCGCTACAGGCAAAAAATCAATTTAAAGGCTGTTTTTGAGTGGTTTAGATTACCGATAAAGTAGTTTGGAATGTCGAGGGTTCACTAAGTAGCAGACCTCCAATCCAGATACCTTTAAATAATAGTTAAGTGAAAATTCGTTACAAACTTTGGTAACGATCAATAAATGGCTTAGAGATGCTGATGGCTAAATAGCATTAGATGGAACCCGACTCCGTAAGCGAGGGTCTACTAACGGCTAATTGCAGTCACTCAAAATCGAATATTTTGTGTGTTTGAACGTCTCAGTCCGACCGAGGCTGTGTAAAAACTCAAAATACTTCCATTGATTTAGATTTAAAGCGTGTACACGGGTTTTGACCTTCGGTAATACCCCCGCCCCTTAACCTGAGTTAAAAGTAGAATTTCTAAGTTGTTTGATTTAAAGGAAATTCTATGAAAACCTCCCGCTTTACCGATAGCCAAATCATGGCCATCCTTAAG
>CAIOIX010000238.1 GCA_903858445.1 uncultured beta proteobacterium | reverse complement strand
TCAAGTTGCGGAAGCGGCACTCTCAACAACTCTAGTCAAAACCAATTTTTGGCAGCACTGGTCTGGAACACCAATGAATGAGCGACAAATCAAGTTACTTAATAAATTGCTTGATGGATTCGATGGGAAGCTTACTAGCACCAAATGGGCAATTATTGCCAAGTGCTCACCAGACACCGCATTACGAGATATCACCGATTTATTAGAGCGCGGCGCCTTAGTGAAATCGGATTCTGGGGGTCGGAGTACTAGCTATGAATTACAGGATCCCATTAACAACGCTTAATAGCGCCTACCCCAAGCCAATGCCACAGCATTCGCCAAAGATATTGACTCTGGAGTCAAAGTAGGTTTAGACTTATCTTATGGTGATATGGTAACATATGACAAAAAAGAACGCTGAACATACGCTGGAATTTCTACTGGACTTTAACGGGCGCATCCACTGCTATGAAAAAGGATATTGGGTGAAGTTCGAAATAATACAGGGGGATAAAAGCGAGCTAAGGCCACATGGATTGAACTACTCATTCACCCTGCATGACCCTAGCAACCAGAGATTAATTGGTTTTGACAATGCTCATGCTGTTCCCGAAAAAGGGTCAAACTATAAGGCGCGTTCAAAAGCGATAGATCACTGGCATAGGACTGAAAAGGACAAGGGACGTCCTTATGAATTTAAGGATGCAGAAACATTGATTGATGATTTTTTTAATGAAGTTGAGCGTGTACTTGCTGAGCATGGCATTTCGCTTGAAACCATTGAGACAAAAGAAGGAAATAGGCCATGAAGAACGTTAAGATCCAAAGCCACGCATCTTTGCGGGATGAAATGAAATTGGTTGCGCGCGGAGAAAAAAAGGCGCCAAAGGATGCCAGGGGAATGAGTTTTGATTCTGTCGAGGCCCTGTTGCGCCTCTTGACCCCACAGAACCGCGAGCTACTGGCCGCTATTCGGGACAAAAAACCTCAGTCGATCGCCGAACTGGCTAAGTTGACGGGTCGAGCCCAACCCAACCTGACGCGCACCTTGGGAAAGTTAGAGGCTATCGGTTTTGTGCACTTTAATACCGTCGAGCGTCGCAAGGTTCCGACAGCTTCAGTTAAATCACTCCAAATCAATATCGATCCGTTCTCACAGAACGATCGGCTCGAATTTGCCTAAGAGGGATTGAAAAGTATGACTAAAGAGGTTCCAACGTCGGCGAAGGTGGAAGACGATCTGCATGATGAGTTCAGGGCGCCAGCTAATGAGCGTAATTACCCCACCGCATGTAATGAAATACCCAACACATTAACTGCCAAAGCCATTGCTAAAAGTCGGAAAGGTGAAGGGGTATTTACCGCTACAAGCACCTCAAATCTATATAAGCAATTGGGTATTTAATGTTGCTGGGTAGTCAAATAGAACAACTCAAGGAATAGCGGCTATTAATTAAAAGCAAGATATAGAAATCGATGCACAAGCATCGATAACCTTAGGAATATAGATGAAATGAATATTATCGATGCCTATGCATCGATAAATAAGGTGCTTAACTTAATGCTCTCAATCAAGATTTATCCGCACTCATTGTCGCCAAATAGCTATGATGCGACTCAAAAACATACTGAATGTCGCTTTTCAGCTAATAAATCAGCCAGATTGTCGTAAAACAGCTATTTAACCGGACAAGCACCACTGGGCTAAAGGCTCTTCCTTGTTGATAATCTAAGGTAGGGCAAGCATTCAGCGAGACTTATAAAAAGACATGCCATGCTTGACTGCCTGAATGCACCACCTCCTCAATGGCCGCAATAATTTACCCAAAATTTAAGCGCCTTTACCAAACCGCTACATAGCACGCAAGGAATACTCGAATGCACCTTCCTCCATCCGTCTTCAAAATTCTGAGATCACTCGGCATGGAGGAAAAGGATGGTCCAGGAGAGTTTTGGTTCTTAAATAGAGAGGCTGTCGCCAAGGCTATAAACGCTAGTTTTCCACCTACTGCATTTCAGTGTTTCGAAACGCAAATTAGATGGAGAACACCTATTGGGCAGGATGCTGAAAAGGCCGTACGGCAGTACATCGACACACAGCAAGCTGTGAACTCAAGCGCGATCAATGCGGCATGGGCCCAGTCGCACCAGCCAATTCATCAGTTGACCTTTATTCTTGATTTCACCAACTTCTCTTTCGTATCTGGTGGCCAGCGTTATACACTCAATGATTTACAAGAGCTATATCCAAATCCCAAGATTCAACCACACGCCAACCTTTCAGGGATAGATCTATCGGGAATTCGCATTAATCACTGCGTAATTCGTAATGTATCACTTGCCAATGCCAATCTAGATGACTCCAGCCTTGGAGGACTCCACCTCGAGAACACCTTCCTCACTGGAGCATCCCTTCGCAATGCTCGCCTTGGACAGTTGCGATTTAAAAATAGCAGTTTCGCGGAAGTTGACATCTCTGGCGCATTTCTTAATGCAGTTCAATTGGATGACCACTGCATTCCAGGTGAATTCACATTCTCCGAGGTCAGCTACACCTATCTACTTAAGGCATTGATATTTAGCATATTTAGACGAAATGGTTTTTCAGAAGCCGGTAGCAACATCAAGCACCCACACACCGTTTTCCTATTCAACAGCACATCAGGCCTTTCAGGCCTCCGAAATTCTCGTATTAAGCACTATATAGAGTGGTACGACTATGTTTTCAGAAAACTAAGCACCTTCAAGCTACTGTCATTTAACGAGAAATTTCGATTCTCAATCGCGCTGATCTACACAAAAATCTGGGCCTCGCTATCTGTTTTAGCATTTCAAGGGTTGCTATTGAACCTAGTATTTGCAACTTACTATTACTTTAATAACGACAAATTTAACCATCTACCTCCAGACGATTTCTTGTCTTCCTTTTACTTTAGCATCGTCACATTTGTGACTCTCGGATATGGCGACATCTTCCCCAAGACAGGAGGTGGGCAGATTGCCGTGATGCTTGAGGTAATGCTCGGATACATCACTCTTGGGGCTTTTGTTTTCCTTATCGGGCAACGTGCATCAGCAAGGACGTAACCCGTAGAATGATCGGTTCAACTAAGTCTGTTACCCATCTAAATTCAAGGCCGCATGCATAATCGCCTCTTTATCAAGGGGGATATTTTTCTTAATAAAGACTAGCAATACAACCAAGGAAAAATAATTTTCACGATCAGTCCCTAGTGCAGTCTGCGTGCTCAGTACCTTGTTAATTTTTAAAGTATCTCTATTTAGCAAACCATCTCTCATGAGACTCGTTTTTGGTCGCTTCATATCTAAACGATATATCGAATCAACCATGAGGACTTCAAGATGCGCCAGCAACCCACCAATCTCATCATCCAGTGTGACACCAATTAGAAGAATTAGTCCATCAGCTAACTCGCTTAACTCATCCTCTGTTAACTTATGCCCATCAGGCAAGTGGACGCGCTGCAGCATGATTAACAGCGTATTGACCCACGAGAAATATGCCTGCATGAGCGTTAGGTGAAACAGTGTCTTCTGACCAAGCCAAAGTTTATTGGCCGCTATAATTTTCTCAAAGCCTTTAAAAAACTCCCTAAAGCTATCGGCATCACTAAATACATCCGCATACTGTAAATTTTGACCGTTGGGCAAATTAAAATCCCACTCCTTAAGTAGTATGTAATAGCGCTCCGAATCCTTTCTTGGCATCTCTCGATGAAACGAAAGTCCCTCAAGACAATCTAGAATCTTCTGTTCCGTATTTACCCGCTTTTCTAAAATGACGCCAGAAACTCTTGTCCTCTCATCGCGCTGCTTGAGATAAAAAGTGGTCAAAAAGGCCATTGCCAAACCCGTTGATAAGGCGGTTATAAAACTGAATATGCCATTCCAAACAAATACTGGCAAGATATCGAATAGGTTATTCATAGCCATTACGCCTCAAAAAAATGATCAATTAAGTTAAAAAGTGATTAAGCACTAAATCACCACACCCCCAAATTAAGGCTGCCAATATAAAGTAGCCACTGCTTCGATTTGCGCAAGTTAGAAGACATGGGGATGCCAAAACCAATCATAGTTACCGAAGACGACCCCCCAAGCTAGCCGAATACAGAATGACAGCACTTGAAATGCCCCTCAGTTACTACTGAAAAACCGCTTACTCAATCCGAGTTAAAGATTCGATCAATGCGTTCTTTCTAGGGTTTCCAACATAGAAACATCCGCTCGATTATCTTGGAACTGCCCTATAAATTACCTTAGATCGTCTTATATTCTTAAAATAAAGGAAAGGAATAGCAATTTCATTAACCCTCAGGTTTGCGAGAAAATTTCCAAGCTATTTTTAACGAAATCGTGGCGCAGTCCATTCAGTACCAGACTCATCCTCATCAGGTAAATCCGCCGTGATGATTGTTAAGGTCCTCCCGTAATCCCCCAACCCAATCACCTCTTCACTCGCTTCAATTTCATCATCCGCCCGAAACCACGTGCATAAATCTGTAAGGTCATCGCTACGCTCACCTCTGGCGATATTGCTTGCCGTTTGATTGAAGTCCCGCGTAAGAGAATCACGGGGTAATACCGAACCCTTTACAGGGTGACGATATCCCTTCACTGCGCGCAATGCTTGCGAAGCAAAGCAATAATCAACAGATGACTTAGAGCTAACAATGATAGCGACGGCAGCATCAGTTAGTTGAGCATAGCGTATTGCTGAAGATGTAATAGATGTCTGGCACTTCTCAGCCACCCTTTCAATTGCGGCCAATCCGTCACAATGCATGGCAGCCTCCTCCTTAAATAACTCTGAAGGCATGAGCAATCCCGCAGCAAAGTGGTCAGCCTCTAGCTCAATCAGCTCCTTTGATCCAAATCCCGCCTGAGATTCATGAGCAGTTTTGCAATCGCGAAACATAGCATCTGTATGCCCTAAAAAATAATGCCCTAACTCATGGGCAATGGAAAATCGCTGAAATCCAATACTTTTAATGTGTGTTGCATAGCCGATAGCAAAATCATCCCCAACCCTTAGCAGCATCCCCGAAACACCCTTTTCGGTCGACGGCTTAGCCTCCACCAAAATATCGCGACTCTTGGCAAGGGCCAATACATCAATCGGCAAAGCCAGACTCTCATCTCGCACAAGTATTTCAGCTTGCAAGGTTGCATCCTTCAGTCTGCGATCGGACATGCATTTACCCCTTTGGTTGATTTTTCTCCAACATCTTTTTAATCATAACCTGTGCAAACTCCCTATCTACATCAGTCAAGTTCTGAACATCCCGGTATAAGGCATCCATCGCAACAGGTATAGACACGTAATCATCTGATCTACCCAGTAAGTAGTCAGTCGTTACCTCGAGCGCATTTGCAAGCCTACGCAGATTATCAAATGACGGTTTACGAGTTCCTTCGGGATTTTCAAAATGTGAAATTGATGTGGATGGTAACCCTGCCTTTTCAGCCAGTTGGGCTTGCGTTAAACCACGCAATCGCTCTCGCACATCCCGCAATCTTTCAGCAAAGACTGCCCTGCTTGATTTTTCCACTGTACATATCTCCAATATTAACTTGACATTATCGACAAGTATGTATAGACTTTAATTGTGTCATGTTCAATTTGTCGTTATCGACAAGGCAGTTTAACACGGGATAAGGCCCGGAAAGAATCATATGCAACCCAATGGAAATAACGCCCAATTAGCTAGTAGTAAGCGAAAAACGATTGTTGGACTACTGGACCAGGTTTGTCAACAAGTGGAGATTACTGAGGCTCAATTTCAGACTGCCAAAGGGCGCTATGAAGCAGTGGGCACTTGGTTATCCGAATCAAACTCACCCCATCTTAAAAAAGTTGAAATTTACCCCCAGGGATCCATTGCATTGGGCACAGCAATTAAGCCCATATTAGCCAATGAATTTGATGTTGATCTAGTCTGCCATCTACCCAACATAGGAAATACATCTACCGCACAAGCTGTCAAAGCGCTTATAGGCGCCCGCTTAAAGGAGCACGCCACATACAAGGGAATGCTGGAAGAAAAACAGCGATGCTGGCGAATTAATTATGCTAATGAATTTCACCTCGATATAACCCCATCCATCATCAACCCTTATTGCCGCCAAGGCGGTGAGCTAGTGCCCGACAAGGCGATAGACCAATGGAAACCCACCAATCCTAAAGGCTATATCAATAGGTTTGAGCAATATGCAGCAATTAGCCCGCAATTTCAAATCTTGGAAAAAAAATTTACAACGGTAGCTACCGATAGCATTGAACCACTACCAGAGCCAACTAGAACCAAG
>CAIOIX010000237.1 GCA_903858445.1 uncultured beta proteobacterium | reverse complement strand
TGTCGCTAGAAGAGCCAACAATTAGGAACTGCGAGTTCAAATATAGGTGTAATAAGACTTGGGAGGGCCTTGAATCGCCTGAAAACTATCCAGAGGGGGTTAAGTACTGCTCTACCTGTCTAAGAGATGTATTTCTTGTGGAGACAGATTTAGACCTTAAAAAGGCAGTTTGGGCCAATCGTTGTGTGGCTATATACCCTTGCGAATAATCGATATCAAAGGTTAGTGCCGATATTTCTAGAACGTTCGGATTTGAGCGCCCAGTACCCGGCATCAGCTTATAGGGCCCAAATAGGGCTATATCCTTTGTCAGACTTTCTACTGGAGTCGTTAAATTACTATAAAAGTCTCGCCATGCCTTGCTTGTTTCAATTGTTGGTCTTGCCTGGCTAAGACTACGGAATACCGAGAAAGAATTTTTTCTATCTAGATTGCTTTTAAAGGCATTAATTTGTAATTCGTTTTGGCTCACAGTCAGCTCCAAAAAATAGGCTGGAGTTGTTGATTGACCGACAAACTCCAAGCCCCGGTTAGGGGAAATAGGGACAACTTGTTTGTCAGTCGTAAGTCGCGCGATGCGTTTGCAGACCGGTCTACCTGAGCGCCATAGCTTTTCTAGGGAAGGGGTTCTTCCTGCCGAACTCAGTGAGCACATCCATTTTAATTTATCTAAATAATTTGTGCCTAACTTTTTATGATTGGTAGTATTTCGTGGTACGGATTTAGCTTAATCACCTGCTGCTGGTTCAATTTTTGAATGGCGTTCTTAAGAGTTTTGAGTGTTCTATGGGTATAGATTTTCGCTCCTGTGCTGCCCTTAATTTCATGCCCAAGAATTGAATCAATTACATGCTCGGGAACTTCTGCTTCACCCAGCTGACTCCTAACGCTGTGTCTAAAGCAGTGAAAGTCTGGATAGCCAGCCAGTCCGATGCTAGCTCGGTATTCCCCAAACCAGTTAGAAAAATATCCACCAGGTTTATCTTTACGTTGCTTTAGGTGCGGCCATAGCAGGTCGTGCCCACCATTTTTTGTATGTCTAACGTATTGAAGAAATCCTAGTCGTAATAATTCACTATGAATTGGAATGGTTCTTATGCTTGCAGATGTTTTGAGTTGCTGATTAAGTCCAGTATTAGTAATTGAAATAGAGGGTATGGCGTCTGAATCAAGTATGTCGTTAACATGCAATTGCGCTAATTCGCTTAATCTTGCGCCGGTAAAAAGTCCAAGCAGGGGAATCCAATATGCAGCATCACCTCCGGCTCTCCAGTCTCTTGGTAAGACATATTCTTGAAACAGTGATTGCCCCAAAAGGATTTGAAGTTCTACTTCGCTCCAGGGTCGGCGTTGCTTGGTAGTTTCTTTAAAAAGTTCGATTCCCTCCCATGGGTTTCGGCTGATGAGCTCTAGGTCTCTATAGGCAAATTTGAGTAATGTTTTGACCCAAGTAAACCGGTCATACGCAGTTTTGCTAGTGGTTCCTCTCTCTGGCTCCTGAAGCCATGCTCTAAAGCTATCGCCTTGAGACCTTGTTAATAATTGCAATGGAGGGTTGCCGGTCTGCTCCTCGTATAAAAGCAACGACCTCATGCAGGTATTAATGGCATCACTGCTACGTGGTTTGGATTTTATCCACCGCTCATATATATCTCGTAGGTAGTATGCAGATGGGTTGCATATTATTGGAATTAAATTACTTTTTATTAGCGATATTGGTTCTGTAACCTCAAGAATCTTCGCCCTCTTAATTGCCGCTGCCGTGAGGGCATCTCTGTAACTGCATGCCCCAAGTGAAACTATTACTTTGCCGCTTTTATATTTGTTGCGAAGTAGGTGTGCTTTAGGTAGAACTACCCGAAGATAGTGTGAACTTCCACGTTTAAATATTCCATTTGAATTAGCCATGCATCACCCCAGTAAATAGCAGTTAATGCCTCTGGGTGACACAGCTAAGTGACACAAATCGCTGCTTGAAAAATAAACCTCAAACTAAACAACGACTTATAAATAGGGTGGATGAGCCTGACCCCCGGCACTGGCAGAAATTGGGTTTGGCTGCTTCGTTCCCGACCTGACCAGGTTATCCAACCCACCATGCGGGGAGGCCCATCCACTTCCATTTTAGCTTG
>CAIOIX010000236.1 GCA_903858445.1 uncultured beta proteobacterium | reverse complement strand
TCTGCCAAAAAGAAGGCGGCAAAGAAAGAAGTGACCGAAGAGCAGTTCAATCTTAAGCTGAAGGGCTAATCGTGTTTAGATGCGGCACTATCGCCATTGTTGGGCGTCCCAATATGGGAAAATCTACTCTACTGAATGCTTTGGTTGGTCAGAAGATCAGCATTACTTCACGTAAAGCCCAAACTACGCGCCATCGTATTCTGGGGATTCAGAATCGTGAAGAGGCTCAATTCATTTTTATTGATACGCCTGGTTTTCAGACGCGCCTAATGAATACTCTCAATAAGGCTCTCAACCGAACAGTTACCACTTCCTTGCAAGATGTGAATGTTGCCTGCTTTGTGGTGGAGGCGGGTTACTTTGGTGAAGATGATAAAAAAGTATTAAAGCTGCTACCAGATGATTTGCCGGTAGTGCTGGTGCTTAATAAGCTTGATGTGTTTAATAGTCGTTTTCAGACCCCATCGGAGCGGGATCAAGCGCTACTCAACTTTATTAAGGAAATGGCTTTGCCGTGGAGCCAGCTTGGTGGTCGCGAAGATCAAGATAAATGTGAGTTTTCTGAAATTGTGCCCATGAGTGCCAAAAGCCCTGGCGATGTTCAAAGACTTTTAGATGTCTTGGAAGGCTACTTGCCTGAAGGTGAGGCTGTCTATGATGGCGATACCATTACCGATCGCAGTGAGAGGTTTATGGCCGCAGAAATTTTGCGTGAAAAAGTATTTCGCTTCACTGGCGATGAATTGCCATACACCAGCACGGTAGTGATTGATCAGTTCAAGATGGATGGAAAAATGCGTCGCATTGCCGCGACTATTTTGGTTGATCGAGATAGTCATAAGGCGATGATTATTGGCCAAAAAGGTGAGCGTCTGAAAAAGATCTCCACTGATGCGCGCATCGATATGGAAAAGCTCTTTGATGGCAAAGTGTTCTTGGAGACTTGGGTTAAAGTGAAACGCGGCTGGGCTGATGATCGTGCCGAACTACGGGCGCAGGGTCTGGAATAACAGTTATGGCTTTGATTCGTGTTGCTGACGAGCCTGCTTTTGTATTGCACAGCATTCCTTATAAAGAGACCAGCTTAATTCTGGATGTGTTTACACGGCAGCATGGCCGCATGGCCCTAATAGCCAAGGGTGCAAAGCGCCCACACTCCGTCTTACGACCTGTCTTACAGCGCTTTCAACCTCTCCTAGTATCTTGGAGTGGCAAGTCAGAATTGCGTACCCTGACGAAGTCTGAGTGGGTGGGTGGTACGCCATCACTAGTTGGTGATGCTTTACTCTGCGGCTTTTACCTCAATGAGTTATTAGTTAAGTTTCTGGCGCGCGAAGATGATTATGAAAAACTCTATGATCGCTATACAGAGACTATTTCCGCTTTATCTAATTTAGAGTTCCAATCTAAGGGTTTGGAAGAAATTCTGCGACCATTCGAATTGTCCCTACTTCAAGAGACTGGATATGCCGCAGCTCTAGATCTTTGCGTTGAGACTAATGAGGCCCCCATACTTGATCAGCAGTATGTGTATCAGCCAGAGCGGGGAGTCCGACCCTTGCAGGCCGATGACCCTGGGCATTGGCCTGTATTGGCAGGAAGATCTCTCTTGGCAATAGCCGTAGGGGATTTTTCGGATTCGGAAACGCTGTCTGAGAGTAAACAGCTGATGCGTTTTCTTCTTGGGCTGCACTTGCAAGATCAGGTATTGACGACCCGCCAGATTTTGATTGATCTTAAGAAAATCTAGTAATCTATTTCAATGAGCCACACTAAAGCCCTCGAACTTGGTATCAATATTGATCATGTTGCGACATTACGCAATGCGCGCGGGACGGTTTACCCCGACCCCCTAAAAGCAGCTCGCTTAGCTGAAGAGGCTGGAGCTGATTTAATTACCTTGCATTTACGCGAAGACCGCCGTCATATTAAAGATGCAGATTTATTAGCATTGCGTCCATTGATTAAGACGCGGATGAATCTTGAGTGCGCGGTAACACCAGAGATGTTAAATATTGCCTGCCAAGTAAAGCCGCATGACGTTTGCCTAGTCCCAGAAAAGCGTGAAGAGCTTACTACTGAAGGTGGTCTGAATGTATTGGGTCACTTTGATGCTGTGAAAGCCGCCACTACTCAGTTAAAGAATGTTGGTATTCGGGTATCTTTATTTATTGACCCTGAAGAGAGGCAGATTCAGGCGGCCAAAGATGTCGGTGCAACCGTGATTGAGCTTCATACTGGGCGTTACGCAGACCTTTCCGGAGAAGCTCAAGCAAATGAGCTTGAGCGCATTAGAAAAGCTGCGCAATTTGGCGTCAGTATTGGTTTGCGAGTCAATGCTGGGCATGGTCTACATGAGGGCAACGTTATGCCGATCGCTACCATTAGTGAACTATCGGAGCTCAATATTGGTCATGCGATTGTTGCTGAGGCCATCTTCAAGGGTTGGCAAAAGGCGATCATTGATATGAAGACTCTCATGGTTCAGGGCAGAGCAAATCCCTAGAATATGAACGGTAGATACAAATAAAAATGATCATAGGCATTGGTACTGACATTTTGCAGATTGAGCGCTTACAAGCTGCATATGACCGTACTCATGGTCGGTTAGCTGAAAAGATTCTGGGTCCTGATGAAATGCTTGTCTTCAAGCACCGTCTTGCTAGAAATCACAAGCGTGGGATTGCCTTCTTGGCAACGCGTTTTGCTGCTAAGGAAGCATTCTCAAAAGCGATTGGCTTAGGAATGCGTATGCCAATGACTTGGCGCTCTCTGCAAACACTAAATGAACCTAGCGGCAAGCCAGTAACTTCCTATTTGGGTGCATTGGCTCAATTTATGACGGAGCGCAATTGGGAGGCCCAGGTTACCGTCAGTGATGAGCGGGATATGGCGATCGCACATGTCATTGTGGTTCAGAAGAAATCCTAATATAAAAATCAATTCACAAGAGATTAAGAGGAAGAGATGAGTAAGTCGACTATGAATCCAGGCCCCATCACATTGGATGTTATTGGCCTTGAATTAAATGCCGCAGATCGCCGCCGAATTCTTGATCCGCTCACCGGTGGTGTCATTCTTTTTAGTCGCAACTTTGCCAATCGCAAACAGCTCGCTAAGCTTACTGCTGATATTAAAAAGCTCCGTCCCGATGCGCTGATTTCGATTGATCACGAGGGCGGAAGAGTGCAGCGTTGCAAGACCGATGGTTTCACACACCTTCCGGCCATGGGTAAATTAGGTGAACTCTGGATGGCAAAAAATAAGTCCATGCATCTTGCTGAATCAGCAGCGCTAGCTATGGCTGCAGCAACTGCTTGTGGCTACGTACTGGCTGCTGAGTTGCGCGCCTGCGGTGTCGACTTTAGCTTTACGCCAGTGCTGGATTTGGATTTCGGCCGTAGTGGCGTCATTGGAGATCGTTCTTTTAGTCGTGACCCACAAATTGTTTTTGCCCTAGCAAAGAGTCTTAACGAAGGCTTGCGTCTCGCGGGCATGGCTAACTGTGGCAAACACTTCCCTGGTCATGGTTGGGCTGAGGCAGATTCCCATGTGGCTATCCCGGTAGACGAGCGTTCCTTGGCGGAAATCCTTAATGACGATGCCAAGCCGTATGACTGGCTAGACCTTAGTCTGGCGGCTGTAATGCCAGCCCATGTGATTTATCCCAAAGTGGATCACTTGCCAGCAGGCTTTTCAAATATCTGGCTGCATTCAGTGTTGCGCAAAGAATTAGGTTTTGAAGGAGTTATCTTTAGCGATGACCTATCTATGGAAGGCGCCAGTGTTGCGGGTTCTGTAACAAAGGGCGCTGAGTTGGCGCTTGCTGCAGGTTGCGATGCTGTCTTGATTTGCAATCGTCCTGATCTTGCTGATCAACTACTTTCCAATCTCAAGGTATCCAAGACGAAGCTAGCCCAGTCTGCTACTCGCTTAAATCGACTCATGCCTCAGTCAAAATCATTGCCATGGAATGATTTGCAAGAGGAGACTCAGTATCTACATGCGTTAGGTTTACTTAGGCAGCTAAAGTTAATTCAATAAGAATGTAGTAGTTATTTAGCTTGCTCGACTCTTCCCCATTCGGAAATGACATATTTTTTAATGTCGTACCCCTGAGTTCTTGCGCAGACAATGGTATCCAAATTTACTGACTGATAAATTTTCTGTAACCGCAAAGAATCACCCTTGGTTGAGAAATTAGGCATCCAGGATCCCCAGAAAAAACCAATTGCCTCCAGTTCAAGATAGGCATTTGCAGCTGACTCTTGCTCTATTGGGATGTCTAGATAAATAGAAGCTAGATTCAGTTCTTCAAGTTGTCTGAGCTCTTTGTTGACCGCAGAAACTAAATCACACCCAATGCGATCTATGGCTATATTGGCTGTTTGGATGCTTGAATTTATGACCGTATGAAAAGTGGTTTTTCCACTGCCGATATTTTTGGAGCTCAAAATATTACGCTGAAGATTCAAATCATTAGCCAATAACTTTACATGGTCAGCATGTTGATTTGGTAAAAAGATGGTGTGCGGTCGATCTTTTAATGGCAGGTAAAAAACTAACAAAGACATTCGTGTATCGGAATGGTTTTCTAGCCCACTCATGGAGATGGTCCCAGGCGTATCCCCAATAAACAAGCCAGTTTCTTTAGCATTGAAGGCAATCATTTCGCGCTGGCTATATGGATGATTGGTAACGCATTCAGTCCAAAATCCAGGTAAAGCTAACTCATGGGCTATGTCAATTCGTTTTTTGGCCATTATTTCAGCAAAGTGATGCCCCCTGAAATCAGGATCGACCATCATCTTTCCCGCTTCTGGAGAAATATTATGATTTCCATCAAAGGTCAAAGCGCAGTGTCCGATGATTTGTCCGTCACTCAGTTTTGTAATCACCGAGTGCATCAACTTGTTCTCAATCATTTCCTTTAGCTGGTCTACGTCATACATCAACGTATTTGGGTAGCTTTCGCCGTAGCAGCGACGAACGCAGTCAACCAATTGGGGAAGTTGATGGATCTCGAGTCGGGCGATTTCTGGAAAAAGTTCACTATTCATGGCTTGCATTTTATGACGGGTAGTTTAGAAATAAAAAAGCCCGGCATGCCGGGCTTTTTAACATCAACCTTCAGGCCGATGGAATGGGTTATTAGTTGGCGCGACTGCGATATTCACCAGTGCGAGTATCGATTTCGATCTTGTCGCCAGTGTTGCAGAATAAAGGCACTTGCAATTCAAAACCTGTTGCCAATTTTGCGTTCTTCAAAACCTTACCGGAGCTGGTGTCACCCTTAACAGCTGGCTCTGTGTAAATAATTTCACGAACCAAAGAGTTCGGCATGGCCACTGAAAGAGCTTTACCCTCGTAGAACACGACTTCGCAAGGCATGCTTTCTTCGAGATAGTTCAAGGCATCACCCATGAATTCAGCCTCAACTTCATACTGGTTGTATTCGGTATCCATGAATACGTACATTGGGTCAGCGAAATAAGAGTAGGTGCACTCTTTCTTATCTAGAATGACTACATCAAACTTG
>CAIOIX010000235.1 GCA_903858445.1 uncultured beta proteobacterium | reverse complement strand
CTTTAATGGCCCAATGACCTAAAGGTCATACCGTCCGACTTGCAGTGTCCGGGGGCCTTCTTTCCATCGTTTGCTATTTCAGCGAGCTCTTACTCAGTGATGCCTTTTGGACCAGTGGTCCGCAGTCAGGGCGCTGCCCGTAGCACCTATTAACAGTTACTCGCGCTGAAAAGCTGGGACAAAAAGCTGGCTCTCATCAATCTTTTCTAGAATAGTTGAAATCTTCATAAAATATCCTTGCTCATACTTTGTTAAATACTTCACAACTGAATCCCAATTTGGGAACTGATTTATCGCAAAATGAATATGTCCGCCCTATTCTTGATGCGATCATTTATCGTAAATTAACTACTTCAATACACCCAACTCTCATGTCTTACTGGCAGGCTATTTAGTAACTGCTGATGAGAACGCCACTTGGGCATATGCCGATCCATTAGTTGAATGAATTTCTCATTATGGGACGATTCCATTAAATGTACCAATTCATGCACGACAACATACTCCAAGCATTCTCGTGGTTTTTTGGCTAAGTCGGTGTTTAAGCGGATCGTTTGAGTCTTAGTGTTGCAACTACCCCACTTAGTTCTCATGCGTCTTACATAAAAACCATGTACTTGAACACCTATTTTCTTCTCCCACTTTTTGAAGATCGAGGGAAGAGCTTCCTTAATTTGCTCTCGATACCAAGCATCTAGCAGATCTTGCTTTTTTATTTGATCCCAGTATGGCCGCATCTGAAAAATGATTCGATTGTGATCAATCTCTATTAATGGTTGCAAATCAGTCTCAACAAGCTTCATCAAATACCGCTCACCCCAGACGTAGTGACTCTCCCGATTTAAAAACTCTCGCGGTGCCTCTCGGTCCTGAAGCCGTATTTTCTTCTGTTGCGACCGAATCCAGCCAACCTTAGCTACGGCAAATACCCGAACGGTATCTAGCTTCATGTGCATCGGCGCAGAAATAGTGACTCGCCCCATTGGTGGGTGCACGCTAAGATGGACATTCTTAATATCCTTGCGGATAACCTCTATTGCCATCTCACCAATCTGAATCTGCGATTTCATCAATATTCAGTCTGAGCAACAATAATAGGAAAGATCCGCTCTACTTCAGCCTGATCATTACCTAGCAAGGGTAAGAGTGCTGCCTTAATCACTCGCTCTTTGGCTAAATTTCCTCGAAAAGCATCTGAGCGAACACACCGTACCGTTTCATCAATTTGCAGTGCTAAAGCTTCGTTATTTCCTAAGTTATTGAATAAGGCGCGCTTACCGGGCGTGTTGAGCGCAACTGGCGTATCTTTTGACGCGCCAATCTGAACTTGCTTTGCCACATCAGCAATGCGCCTTAAGAACTCCTCATAATCAATTTGCTTTTGGCGCAAATTACCCAATACCTCAATGAGTAAGATTGACATCTTGTCGTAAAACGCCGGGTCATTGAGATGCTCTTTGATAATCTTGCTGCGAACATTATTAGCAATTGTTTCGGCAATCGCTTGAGGGCTGCTTTTAATGCCCTTAGGTAGATTATTAATAGCGTCAGCAATACCGCTTTTAACAATAAGATCCAAAAGGCCAATTTCACCAAAATCCGATACCTCACGTGGCTCAGCTGCTTCAATATAGGTATCGATCAAATGCCGCATATCCGCTTCATAAGCCTTAAGATCAATCGTCTCGCCACTAGCCTGACGAATAATCTCGCGCAATTTCAAGTAGCCATCGATATCGCGCTTAATTTTCTCTAGCTCAAGCTGGGTATAACCGGCTCTAGGCATATCGTCGGCAATGTTGGCATAGGCGCGCACTAAGGCGACAGTAGCTTGATAGAGTGCAACACGTTGCGGCTCGGTTACCTTAAGGTCGTCAGTTTTCTCGGTATTGCCACAAAAGTAATGGATGTGCTCCAATTCCCCTTTGGGAGGTTGGACTGGTTCGCATAATAGTGCGATACCCTCCAAAGCATCATCTAGGCGTTGATGTCCCTTTTTCAGACGATCTTCTAAAATGATCTCCGGTGTACCCTCCCCCGTATCTTCGTCATCAATATCTTTGGTATAGACCGAGATCGCGCCTTGTACTTTATTAAACAAATCCTTGTAATCGACGATATAACCAAATGTCTTATCGTCGCCATCTAGTCTGTTCGTCCGGCAAATGGCCTGGAAAAGACCATGATCTTGCATGGATTTATCGATGTACAAATAGGTGCAATGCGGCGCATCAAAACCAGTTAAAAGCTTGTCGACAACGATAAGTAATCGCATATTCGCTGGCTGATCCTTAAATAACGCCTTCGCTTGATCTTCGTAAGTCTCTGTTTTACTTTTATTGGGCTTGGGCTCAATGTCTTTAAGAAGTGCGGAGTAGGTGTTATACAAAAACTGCTTATCAGTTTCAGTATTTGCACCCGTCTCTTCTAAGGTCACATCCTGAGCATGTGGGTTATAAGAGGATACTACCGCACATCGATCTTTGAATACTGTTTTTTGAAACAACTCAAAATACTTGCAAGCCTCATAGATACTCGATGCCACCAAAATGGCATTACCTCTTTGGCTCGATAAGCGAGGCTTAACTCCAAAATCAAATACGATGTCGTTGACGATACGATCCATCCGCGAGCGAGAACTCACGACGTTTTGCATCGTTCCCCATTGATTGCGTAGAGCCGCTTTTTGCCAGCTGTTTAAGCCTTTGGTTTTAGCCTCAAACCAGGCATCGACTTTATCTTGTGAGCCTAGGCTTTGCTCAATATCACGAGCTTCATAGACAAGGTCAAGTACCACGCCATCTTCCACGCCTTCATTAAACTTGTAAGTATGAATGTAACCACCAAAGACTTCCAGGGTAGTAGCCTTATCCTCTTTGAGTAATGGTGTGCCAGTAAATCCAATGAAAACAGCGCCAGGCAACATCGCTTTCATGATCTTATTGAGCTTACCGCTTTGGGTGCGGTGACATTCATCCACAAAGATAAACAACTCACCTACTACGGCAGTAGGTTGTTGCTTTAACTCTTCAATAAAGGCATCAAAGTTTTCTACACCCTGCTTTCCAAACTTATGCACCAATGAGCAAAGTAGCCGCGGCGTCGCTTGACCTAGTTGCGCCATCAAGTCTTGACCGCTACTGGTGCGATGAATTTCTTCACCGCTATCTTTGAAAACACCTTCAATCTGTTTATCTAGCTCATCCCGATCAGTGAGGATCAAGACACGAGCATTGGGCTTATTTTCCAAAATCCACTTGGCCAACAGGACCATGACAATACTTTTGCCACTCCCTTGGGTATGCCAGATAATTCCACTCTTATAAGCATTGACATTATTTTGGGCAGCCTTAGTACCAAAATATTGATGAACCCGAGGTAATTTTTTAATTCCGCCATCAAAGAGAACAAAATCGTGGATCAACTCTACTAAGCGGTCTTTACGGCACATCTTGAGCAGGTATTTATCAAGCTTGAAGCGCTTGTTTTCAGCCTCGTCTTCTTTCCAGCTCAGAAAGAACTTCTCCTCAGTCCCAATTGTTCCATACCGCAAACCCTCAGAATCGTTACCTGCAAAAACAATCTGGACAGTCGAAAAGAACCATTCGTTAAAATCTTTTTGTTGGTTAGACAGTAACTGACGAATGCCGTCACCAATGGAGGTGCGACTATTCTTTAGCTCAATTACTCCAACTGCAATACCATTGATATACAGGACTAAATCTGGGCGACGCTCTAGATTGCCGCGTAATGTAACTTCCTTGGCGATTGCAAAGTTGTTGTTCTCGGGATGCTCCCAATCAACCAACTTAATAGTGTCTGAAACAGCGCTTGCATCGACTTTAACGTCCACACCATAGCGCAAAAGGCTGTACACAGCCCTATTGTTTTCGTACAAACTACGATTGGGATTATTAGCTTCAGTTTTGAGTAAATACAAGGCGCGGCTAATTTGGGCGGATACATAGCCGGCAGATATCAGATGGGCGGTGAGTAATTCATCTTCGATATTACTGTTGTATTGGTCGCTCTTATCACCAAGATAGTCATAACCCAGTTCATCACGAAATAATGCAATGACGCGGTTTTGCGTAGCTCGCTCAGGAAGTCCAATTGCACTCATATCAAACGCGTCTTTCCTGTGAGTAGTTCTTGCATCATGCCTTGCTTTAGAGATGCAGTCTTGTCGCGACGAGTTTCAAGGACAGCTAATTCGGCATCCATATCAGAGAGGAAGGTAGCGATCGCAGCTTGCTCATTGTAAGTAGGCGGAATATTTACCCAAAAGTTTTGAAATGTTGGCAAGCGCAGCGAATCTACTGTGGCCTTTACTGAGTTTTGCATCGCCCAAGAACCAAAGTGCTGCGACATGTATAAGTGTAGAAATCGTCCAGAAATACCGGTAGAAAAATTTGTAATCGCGTAAACACGCTGATGCACATCGAATCTTCCATTGATGTAGTGAAAAATGTTCCCAATCTGACCTTCCCCTGGAATAAGGATCGCCTCACAATCATGCGAATAGGTATTGATTTTTTCAACATTAGCAGAGCGCACAAAAAAAGGATAAATTCCATCCTCCACTTTGTCCTCATTATTTCTGCTACCCGTTTTAATATGGGCAATATCCCCCAACTGTTTCATCTCCCAATCCCCACTAAACCCAGTTAGCCGTATTTGACCCGTAAGTAGTTGCTGCATAGCAGCTTGTTTGAGGTCGCGTTTCTTGGTGATTACCTCATCCAGGGATTCCAATAACGCATCCACATCCGATAGAGCCGTGGCGATAGCTCGTTGTTCGGGTAATGGGGGAAGTAAAACGCGAACATTTGAAATTGGACCTAGATTAATCTTTCTTGGTATTGCTGACTGAAGCGAATTTAGCTCTATTTCTTTTTGAAAGAATGCTGACTTAGAATATTGTGCAATGTAAGAGGAATCATTTTTCTTGCTTATTTTGAGAAGAGCAAGACTAACGTAGAAACTGGCATCCACATCCCAGTCAATAAGTTTACAATCTCCGATCGACCCAATTCGGGTCATTAAAATATCCCCTTTTTCTATTTTGCATGAGCGTGTTAAGACTTGATGCTCTTCCTTAGAAATAAACTTAGTATTTCGAAAATCTCCACTTGTTACATGCTCAACGCTAAAAAATGGAATCCCAGTTGGTACATATTTTGGCGTCTGATGAGTACCGTCACGAATAACGGCCACATCTCCAAGACGCTTAAATTCCCAATCATTTGGGATGGCGCCGACTTCAGTCTGTTTGCACCCCAAAGTCACTTCCATATAAGCCCCATCTTTTTCAGATGTTCGTTTACACGTTTTGATAGTATTTCCACCTCGTTTGTAATTTTCGGTAAAGGGGATGCGTAGCGTTCTGCTAATTCACATATACGTCCTGTTAAGGTTTGCGAGACACGATCTAATTCACCTTGTACTGCAGCTGCCAGAGTAGCGATCCATTTACTCTCCACTACCAGCGTTTTGATATCGCCTTCAGTCAATTGCCCATATTTGGCAGCAACTTTGGTAATTAAAACCTCATGCGCATTTTTGATTTTGCTACTAGCATCAGCTTCTTGCTCAACGAGTGCAAGATAATTTTGTAGAGCTTGACGTTCTTCGGCGGCATCTTTATCAGTCTTGAATTCTTTAAATCTTGCAGCAACAGATGCTTTGGTCAATTTATCCTTATCGTTTTTAGCATCCTCCAACAAACCACCATCGCCACCATGCTCCTCCGCCATTTCTTCCAATTGCTGCTCCAACGCAGACAATTTTATTTCCAGCGCATCAATATCGGATTGCTCTTTACTAAAATAACGGGTAATTACTAGCGCAGGGGGAATCAGTTCTGCGGCGTATTTCTTCTTACCTAAAATAAAATCGGGGCTGACCTTACTCTTTTTCCCTTTTTCTTCAATGATGAGTCTGGGCTGCGCAGCCTGCTTCCAACCATCTGCAGCAATAAGGTAGCAGTCATCTTGCATACTCTCATCCCAGAAGTCCATGAGGTGCTGATATATGTCATAACAATCTAGTAATGGGGCCTTTTCAAAGCTTGTTAATAGTGACTCTGCCATGGATTCAATCAAAGCCTTTGGATGACCATTCTGATCAAACGCCTTCAAAATGGGGATATTGACAACTTTCCAATTAGCAAACAACTCAGTTGCTTTAGCATTAAATGCCGTGAACTCTGGATGACTAAAGATCGCGGGCTTGATATCAGCAACCGCAATTCGCAGCTGACTGTAACCTGGGCGGTCATCTTCAAACAATGCGGCGCGAACGGCTGGAATAACTTGCCAATAGGCTTTTAGGCCGTCCAAGTCGCGGTTGGGGATACCGCCACGTAAATGACCTTCAATATCTTGCAGGTCTTCGGCTTCGGTGCTGTCAATAAAACGCGGTAGATTGAGGTTGTATTCGTTTTTTGCATCACCAATCTCGGCCGTGGGAACCATGCGAGCAAAACCGGGGATGTCTATCTGTTTAGTAAAAGTATCAACAATGCGATGCAGATCTTGTTCGCGCAGACGGTTTTTAGGGCCATCCTTGCGAAATCCTTTAGAGGCATCGATCATAAAGATGCCCTTGCGAGCATTAGCACCTTCTTTATCTAACAAGATGATGCAAGCGGGAATACCTGTGCCATAAAACAAGTTTGCAGGTAATCCAATAATGCCTTTGATTAGACCACGCTGAATGAGATTTTTCCGAATAGCACCTTCTGCATTACCTCGAAACAAAACACCATGCGGCAAAATACAAGCCCCCTTACCATTTGGCTTAATGGAGCGCAATATGTGTAATAGGTAGGCGTAATCCCCCTGTTTGCCAGGGGGAATTCCATAGCCATCAAACCGACCGTATGGATCGGCGTCCGGGGTTAATCCGGTACTCCAACGTTTATCGCTAAACGGAGGATTGGCAACCACATAGTCAAAGGTTTTCAGGCCTGCACCATCGGTAAATAGTGGATTGGCTAAAGTGTTACCTTGCTTAATATCTGCAGTGGCATAGTCATGCAAAATCATATTCATGCGGGCTAAGCCAGCAGTTGCATTGTCTTTTTCTTGCCCATACAGTGTTACTTTGACATCTTTACCGCGCTGCGCTTCATCGCCGATCTTTAATAAAAGAGAGCCCGATCCACATGTTGGGTCATAGACCGTAGTGTCATTCGTAGTTTGCGCATGACGAATCCCCAATACCTGCGCCATAATGCGACTCACCTCTGCTGGGGTATAAAACTGACCCTTACTCTTACCGCTTTCACTAGCAAAGTGACGCATTAGGTATTCATAAGCATCGCCCAATAAGTCATCCCCATCGGCACGATTCTGAGAAAAGTCCAAAGCTGGATTTTCAAAGATGGCAATTAAATTGGTAAGGCGATCGACCTTTTCCTTGCCATCACCTAATTTAGCCGGATCGTTGAAATCGGGCATATCCGATAACTTATTGGCTTCGGCTAACGGGCCCAGAATCCTCTTATTGATCTGATCGCCAATATCGCTTTTGCCCTTAAGGGCGACCATGTCGGCAAAACTCGCACCCAGCGGAATGGTAATGGGAGCGTAGGTCTTCCCGGAGAATTTATCACTTACATACTTCACGAAAAGCAAGACCAGAACATAGTCTTTGTACTGACTGGCATCCATACCACCCCGCAGTTCGTCACAAGACTGCCAAAGGGAGGAATAAAGCTCGGATTTCTTAATTGCCATAATTTGCTTGGTTATTTTCTTTTTTAGTCATAAAGCTACGGGTTCATTCTAATTTATATGAACATACCAATAACCTGCTTTTTGACCCTCCTAAACCATGATTTACAGGCGTATTTAACCTATAACATGGGTTTTAGATAGCTATTCCTCAAACGACTCACGGGTATAGTGGGCAACGGTCGCGTCGGGCCCCGTTCTAATTTTAGTGCGGCGATGGGAAATTTCTGATCTGACTGCTTCCTCCAGGTCCTTAGCCAATCGTTGAGCATCCTCTTTCTGTTTGGCTAACTTTGAGGCAGGTATTAGCTGACCGGAACTCAAAAGAGAATTCAAATCTTGCTTATGAATGACTTGGCTCGGTAACCTCTCGCGAGTGGTTTCAGGGACAGGCTGTTTGTTCGCCCTTCTGAATTCTCTATTTTTTTCATCCTGTCGAAACTCTTCTTGAGACCGCTTAAAGTCCTCGGCAAGTGAAGTTAACCGCTTAGGGTTTAATTTGGCGAAGAATTCAACATTACTCATAGAGCTATTTTATGGCTTGAAACATACCCTGGGGAAAGAGATTTAATTTGAAATTGAGCAGTTAATTATTTGCTTAGAAAAGATCTGAAGATGCCAAAGATCAAGGTTGATAGACCACCCTCAGAAAATTAGTTGGCCAAACTGTTAAATAGAGTGGTTTTTCGGTGGCTAATAGCAAATTTCAAGGCTGGCGCCATGAACGATCATTTAAGTTTAATTTGTAACAAGAGATTTACAAGGCCATTTAGTTTTCCGTTAAACATCTAAAGTATTGCTAGGGATGCTGTCATGACTCAAATTTGCCCATCGTGTCACGAATTATCTGAGTTTGCTTTCTCTAAGAAGCATTCAAAATATCTCTGCCCCGAGTGCGGTGAGCGATTTGATATTCTGCCTAAGACGCACATCCCCTCGCAAACCATCTTCCTCAGCTACGCCCATAAAAGCGAAAAGCCTGGAGAGCGCGACATTTCTGAAAAGCTAGTTAATTTAGTCAAAACGGAGTTAGTAAATGATGGTCATACCGTCTGGATTGATAAAGAAGGTATTAGAAGTAGTCACTATTGGCGAGAGAAGATTACCGAAGCGATTCTCAGTCATGACCACTTTCTAGCCTTTTTATCTAAACGCTCAGTTCGGCAAGAGCCCAACGTTTGTTTGAATGAGGTGGCCATCGCCATTAAAAACACAAAAATTATTCAAACAATATTCACCGAGAGTGAGGACCAAATCTCAGCCCCCTTAACCCTAACCAGCATCCAGTGGCTCAACTTTCAAGATTGGGAAAATATTCACGATCGCAAAGAGACCGGCCCACAAGGTAAGGAAGAATGGGACATTTGGTTTGGCAAGCTCATGAATGAGCTCCGTCAGGGCTTAATTGATCCTTCCCATAAAAAGGCTCTTGGAGAATTGGCAGAACTTAAAAAAATCCTCAGGCCCACTACTTTTGATGGCGAGATTGTCGAAAGAGTCGATGGTTTTTTTGGACGGAAATGGCTCTTTGAGGCAGTAGATGGCTGGCTCAAAACTGATAATCGCCTTTTTTGGCTTAAGGGTAGTCCTGGTATTGGCAAAAGCTCTTTTGCTGCCAAACTAGTGCATACCGGTAACTCATCTATCGTTGGTTTTTTTAAATGCAACTTCCAGGGCACCAAATCTGTCGAGGTATCTGCTAGCGAATGCATTCGAACCCTGGCGTTTCAATTAGCAAGCCGTCTTCCAGACTACCGTATTAAATTACTTCGTGGCCAAGAGATAGATGAAGAAACGGTTCAAAAGAAAACTCCTGACGACCTATTCACCTACCTAATCACCGAACCATTAAACCGCTCGGAAAAGATTGCAGAAGCCCAGAAATTAGCACTAGTAATTGATGCTCTTGACGAAGCGGGGAGAATTGTAAATGGCCAGATGGTAAATCCTTTGGCAGATCTTCTATACAAACATGCTGACTCTCTACCGCCGTGGCTTGGAGTCATCATTACCTCCCGGCCAGAAGCCTACCTTCAGCAACAATTGAGTGGTAAGTTCTCGCCCTTAGTTATGGAAGGCGATTCACAAAACAATCTCACTGATATTAAAGACTACCTTGAGGAAAAATTAGATCAATCAATCACAGGGGAGCATAGAGCAAAGACGATTGCGGCCATTATCGAAAAGAGTAGCGGCACCTTCCTCTATATCAAACGGGTAGAAGAGCTTAAATATGACCTCTCCAAGCCCAGCACATTACCTAACGGACTCGATGATCTCTTTTACAAAGAATTTAAGCGTTACTTCCCAGAACTTGGGACTTACGAACAAAAAACCGAGAAGTTCTTAAGACTACTAACAGCCGCCCCAGGACCACTTCCTAAAGAAATGGCTCGAGAGTTATTGGGTTGGGAGGCTAGAGAAATTACCCAGTACGTCACCCAACCCATGGCTAGCCTTTTAACTGAAACCAAGAATGGTCTACAGTTTTTCCATCAATCTATTGGAGATTGGCTACAAAATGGTGTCAGAAGTGGCATCTATCAAGTTAATGGGACGGGAGCAAAAGAGCTGGGGGATTTTTTGTGCAAACATTTTTTAGAAAGCAATGAAGTTAAATTTGGAGATGGGGGAATTTTAAAAAATCCACTCAAATGGAAAAAACAGGTATTGGAATGGTTGCCGGGATTGCTGCCTCATACCAATAAGTGGGCTGACATGGAATTTCTAAACCTGTATGCTAATTTTCTAAGGCAGTGTTTTGCCTTCTTGCCAGAGTTAGAAATAAGATTACAGCACGCAAAATTGGCAATTGACGATCGATCAAATGTTGAGGCCATATTAGATTCTATGGATGCTGTATTCGAGGCATTAATAAATTTAGGCCGGTATGAGGATGCAAGGGAAGTAATACAAAATGCACTTAAAATTTCTAAAAATTTTTTTGCCCCACAAAGCATTAAGACCGGAAGATTATTGAAACAATTGGGGCTCGTGCAGCTGCGCCTTGGTAATTATCTACAGGCAGCGGAAAACTACAATAAGACTCTCGAAATCATGATGCATTGGTTTGGACCAGACCATGAAGAATTTGCTGATGTTTTAAACAGCCTGGGTATTGTAGAAAGATACCGCGGTAATCATTCTGGGGCAGTAATATTAAATTCCCAGGCACTTGAAATTATGCTCAAAGTATTTGACCCAAAACACGTGGCGGTTGCTGGCACATTAACTACTTTAGGTAATGCTTTAGAAAGTATCGGCGATCACCGCGGAGCTATTGAAAGACATAGCGAAGCACTTAAAATTAACAAAGAGTTTTTTGGCGCGCAGCACCCCAGTATTGCTATAGTTTTGACTAATTTAGGAAAATCATTGCATAGCTTAGGCCACTATGCTGAGGCAGTAACTATACATAATGAAGCCCTTGAAATTACCAAAGAAATTTTTGGCGTCAAACACCTTTATGTTGCACGTGTATTAAAGAATTTTGCCTGCGCATTATTGGAGTTAGAGCGGTATGCAGAAGCGCACTCATTTCTTTTTGGGGCACTTGAAATAGAGGAGGCGGCACTAGGCTCCAAGCATCCGAAGCTTTTTTCTACATTGACAAATCTAGCAAAGGCATTTGATGGTCTTGGTGATCTCTTGAAGGCCGATGAACTTTATAGATTAGCCCTTGAAATTTCCGAGGCATCATATGGTCCTAAACATGACTATGTTGTTATTGCATTAACTAATTTAGCAGATGTGCTGCATAGGCGAGGCAGTAATGCTGAATCTCAATCCTTAATTGATAAGGCAAATGGCATCAAGGAAGAATTAAAAAAATTCCAATGCCAAGAATATTCTCATTCTGAGATATTAATTAATAGAGTTAAAGGGATCAGGGAAGAGTTTGAACAATTGAAATTCCGTAGCTAAATAAATTTTTATTGCGTTAAATCTAGTCATCAGAATCGATGCACAAAATTTCGCAAATTAAAGCATCTAGATTAACTGGTTATAAAAAAATATGCCCAATATGAAAAATTCATATATAAATCAGATCTCTGACTCAGCGCTTAATCTCCCCATAGGGTTTTCAAGCCTAGGTAAGGAGCTAGCGAAAATCGAAAGCGTTGCCGGCAAAGAAATGCCTGAGGCAGTTGCATTTTACGCGGGCAGAATTGTTGAATCCTTATCGCAAAGAGCCCTATTGCAATCTAATTTAAGACACGGAATTTCATTAGAAATTAATCTGAATCTATTGTCTCAGTGGGGGAAAATTGATCAGGGTACTTTTGCAATTGGCAATATGATTCGACGCATTAGCAATCAGGCTAGACATATGGATCGAGCAATTGATACTTATGAAGAACCAACCATCATCGGTCTTTTGCAGTTATGGGTGGAATGGTTTCTTGAAAATTTCTCTACCGAAAGAAAGGGTTCAATTGACAGCGGTATTGGGGCAGCGGACTGGTCCAACAGAACACCATTCATACGAACCCTTGTTAGAGGAGATGTCAAAGAGATGGAGCTTAGCTTAGCCGCGCATAAATTCGATCAAATCTTTCAAGCTGACCCAACTCTCGCCTGCTTTACCGGCGAGAGGTTAATCGACTCGAAAAGCGCCTTGGCCAATGACTTTACAAAAAAGATTAAGGTAATTTTCCCAAAAAGTCAGCGCGTAACTCAAATCAGAGCGCTTTATTTCAGCCGGAATTCCAACCCTCACCAGGCAGTTTACTTGCTTAAGTCATTAACTGGGCTCACACGCGTTGATGCAGAGACCTTTGGAATCTTAGGGGGTGCCTATAAGAATATTTGGGCAGATAGCCATGATCATCAGTACTTGCAGCGCTCTTATGAGCAATACGAAAAGGGGGTCCATAGCTCACCAGATGATTACTATTTACGCATCAATTTAGCGGCCACCGCCCTATGGCTAGGAGATCGAGATACCAGCCGAGCCCAATCCAATAAGGTGCTACAAGTTCTTGCTAAATTTGGTGTAGCCGTGGATGATAAAAATCAAATAACCCCCTCTTATTGGGCCTTAGCTACCATAGCCGAAGCCAACTTCCTTGCTGAAAAATATGCCAAAGCAGTAACTCTGTATGAGCAACTCGCCAAACTAGATTCATCAGGCGGGCGATGGATAAGAACCGCTCAGCAATTAAAAGTACATCTTGAAAAATTAAAAGACGACAACGTTAGAGAAACGTTTGCCGCGATATTAAATACTTAAGGAGGATTAATTCTCTGCGCCTCTGCAATGTTATGGACCCACTCACCTATAGAGCCCACTAAAAATCCATAAACCTTACCCCCAAATGCCATTAGAGAATCCTCAAAAACGATTGGCTCTTTACTCTTCAAGTCTATTAAAGATTGCAGTTGATTTTTAAAATTGCGTAATTTTTTTAATACCCTCTTATGGTCAACTATTAGAGTCGGCATCCCAAGAAATCCGTTTATTCCGTGAATAATGCCGGGAAATATTGGCGGCAACAGAATTGCAAAAAGCCACAGGGGATTATGCCACCTCATATTTGCAACCGTGCCGACAACAGTAATAATAAATGCTATAGATAGAATCTTTAAAGTCCATCTCTCAACAGATTCATATTCTTCTAATTTCTTTTTGTTATAGGCAATCTGGTCATTTAGCACAAAAACAAGCTCTTGTAACAATTGTTCTTGATTATGTGAATCAATGAAGCTTTTTAAAGTTTGGTATCGATTGATTTCCCCTCGCCATCTCGCTTCCATCCAGTCCCTGTGAATATATTTAATATTGGGCACATAGACAGCAAAAAATATGAGCGCAAGAGAAATTAATTCAAGAATATGAAAACTCTCAAAGCACCCTTCACTCAAGTACTCAATGGCAGCCACTGGAATTAAGGCGCAAAGAAATACGAGAAAACCCAAAAAACCAACTAGAATCCCCAACCCTCTATACTCATTTCCAAGTTGTGTAGCCAAAAGATCGTCCGCATCTGGTTTATAGGAATTATTTTGAGCATTCTCATGGCGAAAGAATTTGCGTGGATCTAGGTAACACTCATAACACTTAGCGCCGACCTTCCGCGAAGCCCAAGAAATGATTTTTTTAAAAAAGTGCATGAATTGCCGATATATTTATATTTAAATAAAAAAAGATCATTCGATTAATTCATAGGTTTCATTGAAAATATCCTTTTCAACCACCCACCTGTTGCTAAATCCATCGCTCACAATCCAATCACCTGGATGTGCATTTAATATCACTGCGCCATCCTTTATTTTTACTGCCTGCTTAGTTGTTGATTGCTCTGCGCTCACTATCATAGGCTTTTTTAAGTACCACCCATCTTCACCAATTTTGATTTCGGAAGCCGGGATATAGGTGGCCTCGAATTTAATACGTTCAATCGGCCATTGTTCATTTTTAGTTCCAGTAACCAAAGCATCCCCTGCTTGGTACATCACAGAGCCCTCTAATGTTTGAATGGTTCCCGAGCTTTGAGCAAAGTAAACTTTTAATTTAATGGGTTTTTTTTGAAACTGCATTAAACACCTTCCAATCTAATTATGAATAGAGCGCTTATAGCGAAGTGCATAAATGATTTAATTAATGATTTGCAATGGTTAATTAAATTATATCAACCTGAGCTTATATCCAAGCGGCATATGACTAGCGTAGCCAAGGTTAACACCCTCCCGAGCAACGAAGGTGCTCTTAATCGCTCCTCCCTGTCCGGTCTGGAATTGATATTAGCTAAAGCACTCTATTGCTAAATCAGTCTATCTCTGATACTGAAGTTTTCAGAATTAAAAGCAACCTTGCAGTGGATCATCGCTCCGCTATTGAGTGTTACTTTAGTGCCAGCGCTCATGGCCCGCGGATACCTTTGCCGATATTACCCATCTTTCGCTGTGGTTCGAAAAGGCGCGGACATAAAGTCGAAGTTTAGGGGCGCCATCTTCGTTGTACTGCGCTAGCGCTTGCATTTAATTTCTTATATTTTTTCCCAATGCTTAGCCATGCTTTGAATCCGATCTTGAGGGACTCCATGAATGTTTTTAAAGTTACCGCGCATTTCAATGATTCGATAGCGATAGCCCAGTTTTATGTAGCGATCCAACTCCCACAATTTAACAAAAGTATTTGAGATAACCACGTTTAGTCCTTTGTCCAAATTTTCTTTAGCTTGGGCTACGCACCAGTCATGCGCCGCTTTAACTTTCGCAGCATCATAGACGTACTCGCCGTCGACTAGTAAAAACATGTCGGCTTCAATGTGTTTATACCCCCGCATGTTTTGAGCAGCTGTAGATTTACCGCTGCCTGGAAGGCCGCGTATTAAGACAATTTCATTATTCGTCTGCATTTAAATCTCCCCTATAGTGATTTAAAAAAATAATCAATTTATCTCCAGTAGAGACATGATTCTCCGCCTCCACCACCTCCACTCCCCCTAAAGGGGGGGTGGAGAAGTGGAGAAGTGGAGAAGTGCATTACCTGCGAGGTTCTAAAGGTTGCCGGAGAAAAGTGGAGAAACTGGAGAGATTTCATTGGTATTCTCTAGAACTTTGGGTCTTTTCTGGTGGCGGATTTACTAGGTAACACTTTCTGTCTCTGCTGGTCGAATCCTTAAAATCCTCCTTGTAGATAATTTCTTTAGCTTCCCAAGCGGCGATCAGAGATTTAATTTTTGCCACAATGTTTTTATCTTTTGTGTCCAATCTTAATGCCCCCCCAATCAAGTGACCGAACCACTTCTCGTTGTTGGCACTACATCTGCATTTATTTGCGTAATCACTAGCGATAACACCTAAGAATGCTTGATACACCTTGCTATGGTCATCATCAGTCCCAACCATCGTCACCTGCGGCGGCTGCCAATATTCAGCCACCCCCAATGAATCAGAAACCCACTCATCGGTCCCGTTGTCCAAATCTACACTAGCCAACCGAAACCAAAGCCGATCATCGCAAGGTGGAGTGAGGTTGCCCTTAGCCGAGGGATTTATCCAATAATAAAAACGCCTGCGGTCAGGATCAATCCCATACCTACTAGCCTCATCTTTGCTCATGGGCGCTAAAACGCGAACAATACGCGCAGCACTCACCAAAGCAACTGCACCCCGCAAATCATCAGCGCTTACCTCACCCATGCCATTACCTTTGCGTAGGTGATGCGTCAAAACTAATGCCACCATATTTTCTTGGGCAATCGTGCGCCAAATATCTGCCACCTTATTCGTCGTTCCGTTGTCATTTTCTGGAATTGAGTGAGAATTTACAAAGGGATCCACAATTAGCACATCGATTGCATGGTCTTTTATGGCTTGGCCGATCAACTGAACTTGCGGGTTAGCAACAAATACACCATTGGAAACCGATGCTACATTGACGGGCGAATCATTTTTGTATGTCACAAAATACCAACCCACCAACTCTTTTGGGTCTATTCCATAGAGCTTTAGGGCGGCATTGACGCGGCGCTGATGTTCTTTCTCATCATCCTCAAGACTCATAACCCATACTCTCTGGCGCCCACATTTCAATGGTGGAGCAGGAAATCCGGGTAATTGGGTAAGTAAATCCTTCCCCGTCACCAAACTTAACTCTTCGGCGATCGATTGCGTAGATTTACCTACCCCTCCGGCTGCGCCCGTCAAAGACAAAAACCCTTTTGCGTAACTCCTCATGCCACCGATAGAGATGAGTTGGCGCGGTGAAATTTGAGGGTTATACACAAATGGCTTGATCACCAATCTAGGCCCTACTTCACCAACCACTCCTAATAGGGCGCTCGGGTCTACTATTTTTAGCGCCTCTTTCATTACCTCCATTTTGAAAGTAGCTGGTTTTTTCTTATCAAAATCTGCCTCTACTAGTCCCATTTGCCACCTCTTTTCATCAGCTCAAAGACATCCTTGATGGTGCGGCCATCGCAGTGGTGGTGATGGCATATGAACCCCCCTACAAAATTGTTTTCGACGCTAGGCTCAAAATATGCCGTGCCATCTTCGTTGGAAGTCGAATGCTCATCCACCCAAGGACATCTCACTTTGAGCGCGCTACCAGTTGAGCACTTTATCAGGCCGTTTTGAGAAAAGAATTCATAAGCATCAGGGGTCTCAGTATTTTTGTAGGCAATCGTTTTTTCCAGTTTTGCTTTTTTAAAACGCAGAAATCCAAAGAGAAAATCGGGGTCAATTACGCGCCCAGAAAAGCGCAGTATTTTTGCATCGGTTGGGGGTAGGTAAATTGGCTGTGCTGCAGTGCATACACTGCTATCAAACTTGCCCACTTGCCAAAACCCCTCAAACACTTCACCTATGCGCTTAGCCTCAAAATCACTAACTGGGCGCGATAATTGGGCGACAAATCTTAAGCGACGTGCCCCAGGTTTGCTTGATGCGGTTTCATAAAACAAGCACTTAAAAAGGCTAAAAAGACCGACTAGTTCTTTCGCTTGGTAGTCAGTCATCGCGCAATCCACGTCAAATGGCATCCACAATCTGGGAAGTGCATTCGCATCTGACCTTCGCTTGTCTCCACCGAAAACCGACGAGAAATAGTCCAATCCTTTTCTTGCGGTTCTATGCTCATCTAAAAATTGGCAAAAATCGCTCCAACTGCCGGAGTAGCTTTTGGGTTTGTTGTCGTGGATATTTTTTCCCCAAGACCACTGGAACTCCTGAGGGGTCGTATGCTCCATTTTTAAGCAATCATCAGCCACGATTTGCCTCCCGATTTTGGAGGTTGGAAGCAATTAGATCTTTCGGCGACTCCTTGACTGCTGCCGCAGTCAAGGCTATGGCTATTTTGACGCGATGATTTTTACCTAACATCCTTGCGCCATAAGCAGTACAAATGAGAATTAGACCTAGGAATTCATCGTACGAAATTTTGCTAGTACCAGCTAAAACTTTAAAAAAATTTAAGGGACTGTCTTCATATTTTCCGGAAGTTTTTCCAAGATTCAGGAATTCAATATCCGAAGAGTTTATATCCCAGCCTTGGATTTTTACCTCTCTTTTAGCCGATCCAAATAAACCTTCAATTTGATGATGCTTTTGCATACCGTTGCTTTCATGGCAATTTTTTCCTTGATCCCCCGGGTTTATCAATACTCAAGGCGCGACGGAGGGAATTCGTCTTTCACTGGCGGTAAAAACTAGCCTTGAATGTTTCATAATGTAACAGATATTTAGAATTAAGTCTAATATTTGTTGACAATACACTCATTGGGAGTATTATTTCCACATGAACGAGATCATGGAGCGCATGTACAAAGCCGCCTTTTTATTAAAAGGCATTCACGGACCTACCGCAATTGGCAAATTGATTGGAGTAAAGCCGCAAACCGTCAGCAATTGGGAGCGCAGGGGTCCATCCCGTGCCGGCTTGATTCTGGCGCACAAAAAGATTGGCTGCTATATCGGATGGCTTGAAGCTGGTCACGGCGAAATGTCGAATAGCACGTTGGTTACAATATTAAATCCCCCACAAAGCACCGCCCCGCTTACTACCCTGGAAAGATTGCGCAGCGGCACTAAGAGTATCTTAAATAACCCGATGCTACATAGAGTAGAAATCACCTGTAGTCACAAAGGCAATTTTTTCGCTGTTAAATCAGTTGATCGCATAAATGAACCCGCCATCCCTTGGGGTAGTTATGTTGTATTTGAGGCTACCGAAGAAGGTGTTGCTAAAGTTGTAGAGAATGGCAAATGGTGCGTTGTAAGTGAGCCTGAAAAAGATCCGATAATCTCTCAGGTTTACAAGCATGGTGGAAAAATCTACCTAAAAACTGGGTCTCCCGAATATCCTCACGCTGAGATGGCTGAAAATGGGGTAATTTTAGGAATTGCCAAGGAAATGATCACCCCCCTTTAGCACTTCTTTCCTCCATTTAAAAACCCGCAATGCGGGTTTTTTTACGCCCTTATTTTTTAAATACAGAGGAGTTATCTCAATTAAACACTTGCTATGTTACACTCATAGTGTTACAATATGTTCATTGAAAGTTCGCTGCAAAACTTCAAAAACCCATACCTTGGATTAACACAAAGTTTTGTGCAGCAGTACAAAAATTAAACACCGCCTAAACCATCAAGGAACCCACACCCTAGGCATACATGATCACTATTAAACAAACAGAATTAAAAGCAATGCTCTTTAAGGCGGCAAAGTTAGGTGCAGATGAGGCTATAAATGCCCTCGTTTCCTATAACTTAAAAGACGCAGCCATGCGAATTGGAATAACGCCCAAAACACTTTCAAAGAGAATATTTGAGCAGAAAATTCACTCCGTTGACGGCAGAGTTGCCGGGGCTGAGATTAGGCGATATTTACAGGAAAAAAATGGCCTCGATAACTAGCACAAAAACTGGGTTCCGAGCTCAGATCTATCTAAAAGGTATACGTAAAAGTAAAACATTTACGACCAAGCGCGAAGCAACACAATGGGCTCGCAAGGAAGAGTTTGAAATTGATAAGGATGCAAAAGCTCAAGTAGAAGATAGGTATACCTTGAGAGACGCACTTGCAAAGTACCGCGATGAGGTCTCCCCAGAAAATGCAGGCGAACATTGGGAGGTATTGCGAATCAATGCCTTCCTTAACCATCCTGCGTGGTTGCCCCTAGATCAAAAGATTGGCTTAGTAGAGCCCAAAGATTTTGAGAGCTTTTGTAAGGAAAGGTCTAAGACAGTCAAAGACAGTACGATTCTTCGTGAGATCGGAATTCTTTCGGCCATTATGGAGTCGGCTAGAAAAAGCTGGAAGTGGATAAAGATCAACCCCGTACACGATGCAAAAAAACCAATTGAAGCAGACGATCGAGAGCGCCTTATTACTCGCTTAGAAATTAAAAAATTGCTGAGAGAATTCGACTACCACCCAACTGCAACTAGGATTAGCTCTATTACCCAATCCATTTCAGTAACCTTCTTGTTGGCGTTGCGAACTGGCATGCGATCAGGTGATATGACAAGCTTAACTTGGGATGATGTACATCCTCGGCATATTTTAGTTAAGGTAGATAAAAACGGTAGAAAAAAGAAGAAGGGAAGAAACGTTCCACTCTCTAAAAAGGCTGTTCGACTAGTGGAAAAGATGCGAGGCTTTGATAAAAAATCTGTTTTCGCGGTTGACCCCAGAACTAGAGATGCAAGATTTAGAGATATCCGCGAACAAGCCGGTTTAGCTATTCGCTTACCTGATGGCTCTATAGATAAAGATAAAACACTAACCTTTCACGATAGCCGCCATACTGCAGCCACCTGGATTGCGGCGAGTTTTAAGAGCAATAAAGACATTACTGCACAACAAGCCATTTTCGATATGTGCAAAATTTTTGGATGGACTGACCCTAAAAGAGCACTGAAGTATTACAACCCCAATCCAAACGATATGGCCGCTAGGCTTGATCCAATCATTTCAGCCTAACTCAAGAAAAAGCGATCTGGCGGGGGCTGATAGATCGCCCTTCTACCCTCTGCACTTAGAACTTTTTGGGCGAGGTCAGATGGGGGATTTGATGGGGGAATTTTGGGGGATTAAGCTTCCAATTGGGTTTAATTTCGGAGAATTAAACAGAAAGGATATATTGCAAACCCTTGTATTTATTACTTGTTACTTTTTTAGTGGAATTAAAAAGTAATCTTTGGTGCCCGAGGCCGG
>CAIOIX010000234.1 GCA_903858445.1 uncultured beta proteobacterium | reverse complement strand
GGTGCGATTTGGTAATGTGCTCGGGTCTTCTGGTTCTGTAGCGCCACTCTTTAGTGCGCAGATCAAGGCAGGGGGCCCCATTACCCTGACTCACCCTGAAGTAACGCGGTATTTCATGACCATTCCTGAAGCGGCTCAGCTAGTGATTCAGTCTAGCGCCATGGCTACGGGGGGCGATGTCTTTGTTCTCGATATGGGGCAACCCGTACGAATCTACGATTTAGCAGCCAAGATGGTGTATCTATCTGGCCTCATGGTCAAAGATGAATTACATCCCCATGGGGATATTGAGATTGAGGTGACAGGATTGCGCCCAGGAGAAAAGCTCTATGAAGAGCTCTTGATTGGAGATAATCCCCAGCCCACAGACCATCCTAAGATCATGAAGGCGCATGAGGAGTTCCTGCCCTGGGCTGAACTCCAAATAGAGCTAGAAAAACTCAATTTAGCCCTGCAGGCCTGTGATGCGCAATTGATTCGGAGCACTTTGAAGAGATTAGTGCCTGGTTATCAACCCAATGGCGATGCAGTCGATTGGAATGGGGGGGGGATTACCTAAACAATGAACGCTCTATCTGAGAATGAGTTTTTTATATTGTGATGCTTGCGCATCCCAAAAATTTGGAAGCGTATGGCATTTCTTTCTGAGCTCAAGCAATTTTTCATCAATTCATTTTCAAGCCCTGTTTATCAAGATGGGGTTTTGTATTTCATCATTGAAGAGCTGCCCAATCCAAGAGATTCTGGAATATTTAAAATTCTATGCGGTAGTGCCCAGATTGCATTGGATGCGGTTACTCTAGATGAGCCGGGGGTTGTTATTGCTAATGAGCTCATTGGTCTACATGCGGCTACTATTCGAAAGTATCCGTACCAAAAAATTGAATATGTGAATATTGCACCTTGGGCTCAGGCAAAAATTGAAGCTCGTATGGCTAGAATTGGGTTGAAGATTTAGCTTCATTTTGTCCTACTTTTTGGGCATTTTAAATGAAGTTATTAAGCAACCCGTTGCCCAAAGAAGTGGAGTGACCATGAAACTAGCTTGCAGATTCTGTAAGCGCAAATACCTTGCTAACCCACAGCCTGAAAGAAGTGGGGTAAATATAATGAGTGGCCAGAGTTTGCGAATAAGCTCCGGCAATCGGATGCATATCTCATCAAGCCAATCGCTAACGGAATATTGCCCTAATTGTAGAAATTCTTTAGAAAGCACTTTAGATTCTCCCCAATCTCAAAACCCTGCTACTGTAATGCTGTTTGGTGCCGGTGCGAGTGCTGGATCAACCAAAGTCAACGCACCCCCAATTGGGTATCAATTATTTGATGCGCTTACTTACTTTGATCCAATTGGTTGGGGTACTATTCCAGCGCAACTACAGACTACTTTTAAAAAAGATTTTGAGAGGGGTATGATTGCTTTAGCCAACTCTAATGACAACAAACTACCTCCCCTCCAAAGAGCCATGGCAGAGTTCTTTTTTAAATACAAGCCAGAAAAAGATAGCCTATATTTACAGTTCTGCAAAAGGCTGAAGGCCAAGGGACTATCAATCGGTTTGGCAACCCTTAACTATGAAAGATTGCTTGAGCTTGCCATGGCAGAGTCAGGGCTGGATGTGGAGGTATGTCTGCCACATGGTCGTTGTAATATTTTTTGTGATGGAGCCTCAACAGATAGTCTTGGGGCGGACTTTCCAGGGATGGGCGTAACAACTAATGGACTTATTTACTCCATTAATGATGCGGCTCAGTTTAAATACAAAATAACTCACGATTCTTTCCCGCCGGTCATGAGCTATTTCGAGCCAAATAAAAGAGTGACTTCTGGGGCTAATTTTATTGTTGGACAAAAACAAAAATGGGTCAATCTATGCAATGCAGCCAATGAAATCTACATAGTTGGCATTAAGCCAAGAGCTAGTGATTCACATATATGGGGGCCGCTAGAAAAAACTCAGGCAAAAATAATTTATTGCAGCGGAAAAAATGGCGCCAAAGAATTTGAAGAATGGTCACGGTCCGTCAATAGATCATCGGAGAATTTAATTCTTGGTACGGTTTTTCTTACACCCTATCTTGGTCTAACTGCTCCTGCAGTTGGGGTTGTAATTGGAGCTTTTGCGCATTTCATGATTCAGTAT
>CAIOIX010000233.1 GCA_903858445.1 uncultured beta proteobacterium | reverse complement strand
GGCTGAGATTAGCAAAAAAATCACCAGCACCGAGATTAATTTGGGATACCAGCAAATACGCGTCAAGAATCTGGAGGATCTGCACAAGCGCTTCCCAGGGTCAAGCAATGCTTCTCAGCAGGTGGTCGATCCCAAGGACTCGGGAGCCAAGTACCTGCCACTGACTACCCAGATTATCGCTGCGAACAGCGACATTAACCAGTCCAAAGAGGACCTGATACGCCTGCGTGACCGCCTGGCCCAAATTGAGATTATCAAAAACTACTTAGAAGCGGTTAATCCCTTGGTAGAACAGAACCCCAACGGCCTAGTTCTGGTGAGTGAGCTCTTACACATCGAAAAAGGCCTGCAATCTAAGGTCGGCAAGGATGATGCTCGCCAGCAAGAGGTGCTCGATCAACTCCATGCTCAGCTCTCCCAAATCAAGGCCCGCTTTACGATTGGACTCGAGGCCAACATGGCCCCCACCTCCAAAAAGACCGGCATGATTAAGGCGACAGCGGGTGGATTAGCTGCTGCGTTTTTCCTGATGCTCTTGTTGCTCCTAGGTCAACGCGTGTGGACCCATATTAAAAGCGGTGGTGTGAGTAATGCATGAAATCATGAGTCAAGCAAGTGCCAAGAGAGAAGCACGAGATCGGGCATTAGCGGGCCTCATACTTAATTGAGCATTCAATAAATCAAAAATCAAATAGCTATCAGCACATATTAAAAGAAAGTCTTCATGAAGATTGCAGTTGTCGGAACCGGTTATGTAGGATTATCCAATGCAATCTTACTTTCCCAACACCATGAAGTCGTTTCTTTAGATATTGCTCCTGAGAGGGTTGATTCTCTGAACCGCCGAGTGTCTCCTATTGCGGATGTGGAGATTGAGGAATACCTTAAAACCAAGACCCTCAATTTAAAAGCAACCCTCAATAAAGAAGAGGCGTATGCGGGGGCTGAATTTGTCATTATTGCAACGCCTACTGATTACGATGAGGCTACGAACTACTTTAATACGGGCTCTGTTGAAGCGGTAGCGCGTGATGTCATGGCGATCAATCCGAAAGCGGTAATGGTGATTAAGTCGACTATTCCCGTGGGGTTTGTAGAGCAACTGCGCAAGAAACTTAATTGCCAAAATATTATTTTTTCACCTGAGTTCTTGCGTGAGGGCAGAGCCCTTTACGATAACTTGCACCCTTCACGCATTGTGGTGGGTGAACAGTCTGAGCGGGCTAAGGTCTTTGCGGACCTTCTTAACGAAGGGGCGATTAAAAAAGATATTCCAACGCTCTTTACGAATCCAACTGAAGCTGAAGCGATTAAGTTATTTGCTAATACTTACCTTGCAATGCGAGTGGCTTACTTTAATGAGCTCGATACGTATGCGGCGATCCATGGTTTGGATACCCGACAGATTATTGAAGGGGTCGGTTTAGATCCACGAGTGGGCCCTCATTACAACAACCCTTCCTTTGGTTATGGGGGCTATTGTTTGCCTAAAGACACCAAGCAGTTATTAGCCAACTATCAAGATGTGCCGCAGAACTTAATGCAGGCCATTGTAAATTCCAATTCGACACGTAAAGACTTTATTGCGCAAGATATTTTGAAGAGTAATCCTAAGGTAGTCGGGATTTATCGCCTGATTATGAAGGCGGGATCGGATAATTGGCGAGCATCGAGCATTCAGGGGATTATGAAGCGCCTTAAGGCCAAAGGGGTTGAAGTGATTGTGTATGAACCCATCCTGGACGAAAATTTTTTTTTAAGTCTGAGGTGCTTGATAATTTAAATGAATTTAAAAATCGAGTTGATGTAATTGTGGCGAATCGTTTAGTCGATGAATTAAATGACGTGACGGCTAAGGTATATACACGCGACTTATTTGGTGGCGATTGAGCCTTAAGAAATAGAAGACTGTTGAATTAGATTAACTCTTGATAAAAATAACATGAAAATTCTTGTAACTGGTTCCGCTGGTTTTATCGGCTCTGCTCTTGTGCTACGTTTACTGGCACGGGGCGATACAGTCATTGGAATAGATAACCATAGTGATTATTATGATCCTACGCTTAAAGATGCGCGCTTGGATCGCCATTCTAAGCACCCTAACTATACGCATTTACGTGTCGATCTGGCTGATCGTCAGGCGATTGAAAGGGCTTTTAAAACTCACCAACCCCAGCGGGTAGTTAACTTGGCAGCCCAGGCTGGAGTACGCTACTCCATTGACAACCCGCTAGCTTACATCGACAGCAACATTGTTGGTTTTGCCCATATTCTCGAAGGTTGTCGTCATAATGGGGTTGAGCATCTCGTCTATGCCAGTAGTTCAAGTGTTTATGGCGCTAATACGATGATGCCATTCTCGGTGCGCCACAATGTCGATCATCCACTCTCGGTATACGCCGCCACCAAGAAGAGCAACGAGTTGATGGCACATGCTTACAGCCATCTGTATAAACTACCCACCACAGGCTTGCGATTTTTTACGGTATACGGCCCGTGGGGTAGACCCGATATGGCGCTCTTTACATTTACCAAGGCCATCCTCGCTCACAAAAAAATTCCCGTCTTTAATCATGGCAAGCATCGTCGAGATTTTACATATATTGATGACATTGTCGAAGGCATTATCCGTGTCCTTGAAAAACCAGCACCAGAAAACCTTGACTGGAGCGGTGCCGCACCCGATCCTAGCTCCAGCAAGGCGCCCTGGCGACTGTACAACATAGGAAGCAACAGTCCAGTAGAGCTTATGGACTATATATCTGCACTAGAAAAGGCTTTGGGGAAGAAGGCTGAGATGGAGATGCTTCCCCCGCAGTTAGGTGACATGCCAAACACTTATGCCGACGTTACCGATCTAATCGAATGCTTTGACTATCAGCCGGCTACGCCATTGGAAGAGGGTGTCACGAAATTCGTAGAATGGTATTGCGAATACTACAAAGTGAAGTTGGCTGTTTAAATGTTAGTAATTCAATGACGCCTCGACTTGTATTTCTTAGCCTTATAAATGGGAGATTTAGTCATGGGCTTTTTTGGAATATCGTCGGCACCTTTTTCACTCAAGGAAGTACTTTTTTAACATCGATAGCTTTGGCTCGGTTACTTGGCGTGGATATCTATGGTGAGTTCGGCATGATCCTAAGTACGTTACTTACAGTAACCGGAATTGCACAGGTCTCAACTGGATTTACAGTCACTAAGTATGTTGCAGAATTTCGCGATATAGATAAGGCGCGAGCAGGTCGCATCCTTGGTCTATGCTCATTGTTGACTTTAATAATGGGAATACTTGCAACTATACTATTGATTTTCTGCGTGCCCTGGGTATCTGAGCGAATAATGGAAGCCCCTCGTTTGGAAACAAGCCTGGCATTGGCTTCCCCCTTTGTTCTTTTCTCTGTAATGAATGCTTATCAGATTGGCGGCCTGGCAGGCTTGGAAAGTTATAGGAATATTTCAATTTCTAGTGCGGTACTTGGTGCGCTGAATCTTATGTTGTGTAGTGCCGGAGCATTTTTTGGCGGTTTGAATGGCGCACTTTTGGGTATTGTTGTAATTTCAATACTTCGTTGGGCAACTTATGCGCTGATCTTGCGCCGTGAAGCTAAAAAACATCAGATTTTTTTGCAGCGCGCAAATTTGGCAAAAGAGAGCGGTGTCATATTTAAATTCGCACTTCCGGCTGCCTTATCGGGATTATCATATTTGCCTGCAATTTGGATGAGCAATGCATTCTTGGTGCAGCAAGCTCATGGGTACTCTGAGATGGGGATATATGTCGCAACAAATAATTTAAAAATGCTTTTTTTACTGATACCCTCACTAATTAATGGTGTATCAACCTCGATTCTCAATAATCACAAAGGGCAAGGTAACAAAAAATCATTCAATCAAACATTTTTCTTCACCATGCAGGTAACGCTAGCAACTTCATTGTTAGGGGCAATATGTTTGTTTCTAGGTGGAGAGTTTCTAATTAGAAGAATATTTGGAGAAGCCTATTTTTATGAGGGTACTAAACTTTTAATCTCAATAATGGCAGTTCAGGTGATTGTTGAAGCTGCTGGCATAGCTACTTATCAGATAATTCAAGCGCAAGAAAAAATGTGGAAATCACTTTTTTACATTGCAATTCCCCGAGATGCCACGATAGTATTTTTGGCTTACTTGCTTATTCCGATTTACGGAGCCATAGGTTTAGCCGCCTCGATATTACTAGGTTTTTGCTTTGCGCTTGTGATGAAAATAGGTATAGCCTATTCATTAAAATTTAATAAATAATATTATCTAGCTTATATAGGCGGATTTTATTAAAAATAAATTAAATTTCATTAACGATTAAATAAAGTATATTTATATTGCTAATATTATAAATAAACTAATTTATTATTTT
>CAIOIX010000232.1 GCA_903858445.1 uncultured beta proteobacterium | reverse complement strand
TGACCAATCAGTTTTCCGGTGTTATCCAGATGATTTTAAAAATAGTTGGAGATGGAATAGTAGCGTTTTTCATAATAATTTTTTTATTTTTAAAAAGTCCATTAGCGTTAATAACTTTTTTAGCAATACTGACTGTCTCAGTTTATATCTATGACAAAATTTTCAAGAAAAATATGAAAATTTTTGGTTTAAAGGCTAACATGGGGGCGACTTTAGTAATTCAAGGAGTAAAAGAAGGCCTAGCTGGCTTTAAAGAAATTAGAGTGCTAGGTATTGAGAAATATTTTTACAATCAAGTGGCTGATGGTGCAAGTATGTATGCTGAAAACTATACTAGAACAGTTGTTATTTCAAGCTCTCCGCGCCTGTTGCTAGAATTATTCTTAGTTATATTTATAGTTTCATTGGTTTTACTAGCTTTATTATTAGGAGAAAGCTTAGAGCTATTAATTCCTACTCTGGGAATATTTGGCGTGGCTGCATTAAGAATTTTGCCCGCAGCGAATTCATTTGCCTCCAATTTGATACAACTGAGATACAACCGTGATGCAGTAAGTCGCTTGTATGGCGATATTTATGAAGTCACTAAAATTGAAAGTAGTACAGTTGAAGGAAATTTAGAAAATCATAATAAATATACCCAATCAGCATTGCCTTTTGTGGCCGAGGAATTTCAATCACTCTTTTTGGATAATGTATCTTATCGATACCCAGGCTCATACGTCGATGCACTAAGGGGAGTTTCACTTACTATCAATTGTGGTGAGTTGATAGGGGTTATAGGTGAATCTGGGGCAGGAAAAACAACTTTAGTTGATTTATTCCTTGGGCTTTTGAAGCCCTCGTCTGGTGGAGCATCTCTAAATGGTAGAAATCTGTACGATGTATTGCCCCAATGGTATCGGCAGGCGGCTTACCTTCCTCAGCAGCCATTCATTATTGATGCGCCTTTGCGTAATAATATTGCGCTTGGTGTCGAAGAGAAAAACATAGATGAAATAAAGGTTCAAAGAGCTGTTGAATTGGCTCAAATTGATAGTTTAGTGTCGCAATTGCCGCAGGGTTTAGGTACTTTGATGGGTGATGGTGGCATTAGCCTATCGGGTGGGCAGCGTCAGAGAGTGGCATTAGCTAGAGCTTTTTATCATGATCGACAATTCCTAATTTTGGATGAGTCCACCAGTGCACTGGATAGTGATACTGAGGCGGTAATCGTTGAGGAAATTCACAATTTGAAGAGAAGCAAAACAATCATCGTTATTGCACATCGCTTGTCAACCTTGAAGTATTGTGATCGTATTTATAGAATTGGAGGCGGCAAGGTATTAGAAGAGCTTGTGCCTCATCAAATCCTAGAATAAGAAAATAATGATAGAGGCCTTAGTTTTTCACCATACGCTATTAAATTTAGAGACGGGTAGTTCAGAGGTTTTATTGCGGAATATCATTAAAACATTGGCTATGTCTAGAAAGTTTCGTGTAACAGTTGCTTATGGCGTGGAGGATAAAGTTGCCTTAACAAATGAGTTAAGTCAGCTTGATAATGTAATTTTTCAGCCATTTACATATAGCGGAATATCAAATACAGCTGGGTCAGCGATATTAGAAATGGATCCTCCATTAAGTGAGATAGTTTTCCACGTAAAACCTCGCATAATAGTAGCATTGGTGTGGGACATAGCTCAACACTCAATTCATATAATTCCCCAGAGCGTACCCATGTTGCTGATCTCACCCTTTGGGGTATTTGCTTCAAATGGAAATGTAAGAGTGCTGTATGTATCAGGACAAAAAAATGTAAAAAGGTTGCATAAACTAGGTATTAAAAAGGCAGAATTATTTTTTAACCCGCTTAAGATTCCACCTTACAACGAATACAAAAAAAATAACTTTAATGCTAGAAAACAGGTTCAATTTGCACGAGTTGGCAGGAATGATTCGAGGATATTTGATCCAATTTCAATATTGGCATTTGCTAAGCTCGAAAGAATATATGATCGCAAAGTTAAATATATTTATATAAATCCCTCGTGTGAGGCCATTGAATTGGTCAATAAATTAGGGTTAAAGCAACTAGAATTTAGGAGTTGGCTCACAGAGGTGGAATTAGAGAGCTTATATGCGGATATAGATGTATTGGCGCACGCTCGTTTAGATGGGGAAACCGTTGGTATAGCAATTGCGGAGGCCATGCTACACCAGAATTATATTATTACTCATAAAAGTAATGTTGATGATGAACATTTAAATTTACTTGACCAAGCGTTTAGTAGGGCTGTAGAAAAGAATGATGTAGATGGCTATTTTGAAG
>CAIOIX010000231.1 GCA_903858445.1 uncultured beta proteobacterium | reverse complement strand
GCAAACTTTCAATAAATCTTTCCTGTTGTAATTTACAATTATTACTGATATCATAATTTTGATTATAGCATGGAAAATATAAAATTTAAACCTATATCAGCCTATATCTTTTTTCCTCTGTTGTTTCTTATTTTTATCCGGCCTTTTGTCTCAGGCTTAGCGTATCCTGTATTTGAATTCTACTATGAAATTCTTGTAATTTTTCTTGCAACAATATTCTTCTCGACTCGCTTCGTTTGCTCGAAGAATATTGTTCGAGCGAGGCCGCAGGCCGAGTCGAGAACAAATCCATACATTCCAATACTATTGCTCTTATCTGCCTGCATCGTTTCAACGATAACCTCTGTCAACCTCCATAATTCTATTAAAGAAACTTTGAAATTCATAAGCTATATATCGATATTCTTTTGCGTTTCTAGCGCAAATGAAGTCCAGAAAAAAACTATAATAAAAGCAATGCTGATCAGCGCGATTCTTATAAGCCTTTACGCGATATACCAGTATTTCTGGGGCTACCAGCATACGATAGATTTTCTCAAAAGTACAAACAATGCTTTGCTCTTGAATTCCTCCTATGTAAGAGATATCTTGCTGGCAAAACGCGCCATAGCCACTTTCCCATCGCCTAATATCTTTGGAAGTTACTTAATAATGATGGTTTTTCTGTCTCTAACCTGTATCCCACCGCGTAGGTGGGGTTTTGGTTCGACTTTGCTCACCATCCCTCGAATCATCCCGAGCTTGTCGAGGGAAAACCCCACCTACGCGGTGGGGGTGGTCATCGCCCTTATCCTCACCAAATCCCTTGGCGCATGGCTGAGTATTATAGTTTGCCTGATAATACTATTCTTTATCTCATATAATACGCTACGTAATAAAAAAATAATCCTTATAACATCTGGACTCTGCATAGCTTTTATTCTTTTGTTTATTACACTAAACAGATGGGAACGCCTGATGAATCTGGATAATCCCCAGAACTCCATCACCCAGCGCATAAATTACTGGCGCACTGCAATAGCTGTTATAAAAGACCATCCCATATTAGGCGTCGGCCCTGGAAATTTTCAGGAGGTTTTTTTGAAATACAAGGTTGGGCTCAGTACCAATACAAGATATGCCCATAATATATTTCTTCATATGTGGGCTGAGACCGGAATACTTGGCTTTACGGGGATATTCTTTTTTATATTCAGCCTGCTGCAGAAAGGATTTCAAAACAATAAGCAGAAATTAATTTTTCTGGCTATTACAGTTTTTGTATTGCATAACCTGATTGATAATAGTTTCTTTATACCTGAAACAGGTTTACTCTGGTGGGCAATAATAGGCCTTGCGTTTTAAACCTAATAAATCCGCCTTATTTTAATTTTTCAAGAAAATTCTTTTTTTCCAGAATCAGTAAGTTCAAAAATTTTGCGTTCGCGCTTGCCAACACTTTCGCTACGCGATGTAACCAGACCCTCTTGTTCTAGCGTTTTAAGCATGGGATAAATTGATGCATCTGACTCCTGCCAAAAATGAGCCGTAGATCTTAGCATCGATTGCTTAATATCGTACCCCGAGCAAGGCGAATCTAACAATATCCCCAAGATCGCAAATTTAGTTTTATTTGTTTGCTTCATAATTTTTTGCCCTTTCAATATATTTAGTTTATCAGACAAATACACCTAATTATTATGCACTCATAATACCCTATAATTAGGCATATGTCAAGTG
>CAIOIX010000230.1 GCA_903858445.1 uncultured beta proteobacterium | reverse complement strand
ATGTCTTCTGGCTTGTTAAACAAGTCCACATCACGGATCTCAAAGTCCATGCCTTTTTCAAAAAGCACTAGACGGCAGCGTTGCGAGAATGGGCAGTTAGTGCCCGAGTACAACACCATCATAAAATTATTTCCTTAAATTTCTAAATCAATACAACAAAGGTACAGCAAACTACGGCTTTAGATACAACTTAAATCTTAGTGAATATCTTTCCAGTAAGCTTTGTTCAAACGCCAAGCGAATAAAGTAAAGATTGCCAAGAACAAGAGCACGATAACGCCAAGACGCTTACGTTCCAATTGGACTGGCTCCGCCATCCAAGATAAGAATGCCACTAAATCCGCAATATTATCGTCATACTCTTGGGGCTTCATCGTACCTGGGGTTAACTGCTCAAAGCCAACAAACACCTTCTCCATACGGCCTTCATCATGCGGATCTTTATGCTCCTCAAACTTGGCAGCACGCTCACCCTGAAGTTGCCATAAAACATGGGGCATGCCTACGTTTGGATAGACGAGGTTATTCCAACCAGTAGGACGATCATCATCTTTATAGAAAGTACGGAAATAGGTGTAAAGCCAATCCGTACCACGCGCACGCGCCTCAACTGACAAATCAGGAGGATTCTTACCAAAGAATGCCTTGCCATCTTTTGGCGTCATGGAAACAGTCATGAGATCGCCGACTTTGGCACCATTCAAAATCAAATTATCTTTGATTTGCTCATCAGTCAAACCAATATCACGCAAGCGGTTATAACGCATGCTCGCTGCAGCGTGGCAATTTAAGCAATAGTTAACAAAGATTTTTGCGCCATTTTGCAAAGATGCATTTTTACTAACGCGCTCTGGTGCCTTATCCAAAGGATAGCCACCTTCGTTTGCACTCACATTGCCACCTAAACCAAGCGCGGCAACCAATACTGTTGCTTGGCAGACGCCCATCAAAGTTTGCAGAATTCGTTTCATACTAGTTCCTAATTTCTCTTTGCCAATTTCTCAGACGTGAATTAATGAGCCTTAAAAGTAACGCGCGTTGGGACTGGCTTGAACGTGCCAAGCTTGCTCCAGAAGGGCATTCCCAAGAAGAAGCCCAGATAATAAATAGTGCAAATCTGAGAAACTTTTTCAAATAATGGTGATGGCGGCTGGATACCTAAGTAACCCAGAATCACAAAGCTCACAACAAATACGCCATAAATATACTTATGGAATTCTGGGCGATAGCGAATTGACTTCACCGGAGAATGATCCAGCCAAGGCAAGAAGAACATAATCACAACTGAACCGCCCATGATTACTACGCCCCAGAATTTAGCATCCAACGCGTAAAAACCACCGGCCAATACTAGCGCGATGGCAACGCATAACCCCTTGATTTTAATGTCTTTAGTAGTCTTAGCAAACATTGCCAAAATCACTGCTGAGAAGATCCATAAAGGTAACAAGAAGTTCGTGGTGGTTGCACGCAACATAGAATAGAACGGCGTGAAATACCAAACTGGCGCGATGTGCAGCGGTGTTTGCAGTGGGTTAGCCGGAATGAAGTTATTAGCCTCGAGGAAATAACCACCCATCTCTGGAGCAAAAAATACGATACACGCGAAAATCATTAAAAATCCGCCCAAATACATCACATCATGGACGGAGTAAAAGGGGTGGAATGGTATACCGTCAACTGGATGACCTTGTGCGTCTAGATTTTCTTTAATCTCAACGCCATCTGGATTATTGGAACCCACTTCATGCAATGCAAGAATATGAGCTACCACCAAACCAATTAATACCAGTGGAATGGCTATCACGTGGAACGCGAAGAAACGATTTAAAGTGGCATCGCCAACTACATAGTCGCCGCGCAACCACAAAGAGAGATCTGGCCCGATAAATGGGATTGCAGAGAACAAGTTCACGATGACTTGAGCGCCCCAGTAGGACATTTGACCCCAAGGGAGCAAGTAGCCAAAGAATGCCTCGCCCATCAAGCACAAGAAAATCGCGCAACCGAAGATCCAAATTAATTCGCGCGGTTTGCGATAAGAACCGTAAATCAAGCCACGGAACATATGCATATAGACCACAACAAAGAACATAGAAGCGCCAGTAGAGTGCATATAGCGAATCATCCAGCCCCATGGCACTTCGCGCATGATGTACTCAACGGACTCAAAAGCCTTAGCAGCATCGGGCTTGTAGTTCATTGTCAAGAAAATGCCTGTGACTATCTGCATAGCCAGAACTACGATGGCCAATGCGCCAAAAATATAAAAAAAGTTCAAATTCTTAGGCGCGTAATACTCACTCATGTGTCTCTTAAAGGCTTCAGTCACGGGTAACCGTGAATCCACCCAAGCCAAGATCTTCTGGGCCGCTGAAGCGTCTGCGGGGACTTCTTTTTCGTGGAATGCCATTTATCTCTCCTTAGGCCTTCTTATCATCGCCAATCAGAATCTTGGTATCGCTCACATACATATGTGGCGGCACTTCAAGGTTATCTGGGGCTGGTTTGTTCTTATACACGCGACCTGCCATGTCAAATGTAGAGCCATGGCATGGGCAAAGGAAGCCACCTGGCCAAGTATTTGGCAATGAAGGCTGAGCTCCAGCTTCAAACTTGGCTGAAGGTGAGCAACCTAAATGCGTGCAAATACCCACTACGACCAGATACTCTGGCTTAATCGAACGCCATTGGTTTTGAGCATAAGGCGGGGTGAATTGGGAAGGATTCCGCAAAGAGTCGGGATCAGCTAATTCGCCATCTAACTTAGACAGTTCAGCAACCTGATCGGGTGTGCGACGCACAACCCATACAGGCTTACCGCGCCATTCAACGGTTCTCATCTCATCAGGCTGCATCCCAGCGATATCAATCTCTACAGCAGCCCCAGCGGCCTTGGCACGCTCGGAAGGCTCAAAACTATCTATAAAAGGGTATAAGGCTGCGGCTGCACCAACGCCTCCAACTGCCGAAGTGGCGATCAACCAATTACGGCGATCCTTATCCATACTGGGCTTGTCACTCATTTACAAAAATCCTCGAAAGAAGCATTTATAGGCGGAAATTGCTTAAAGGTAGGATTTTAAAGTAAAAATTGGGGTAAGCAAGAAAGTTATGGGGTAAATCTCTGGATAATCGGTATTCCCACTAGAAAGGAAGCTTTTATGAGCGTTTTGAAGGAATTTCGCGACTTTGCAGTCAAGGGCAACGTAATAGATCTAGCCGTTGGTGTAATTATTGGTGGTGCCTTTGGAAAAATTGTTGATTCCCTAGTAAATGACATCGTGATGCCGGTGATCTCCACCCTTTTAGGTGGACACATTGACTTCACAAACCTTTTTATTGTGCTTGGAAGCGCTCCAGAGGGAGTACCAAGAACCTTTGATGCCCTTAAGAAAGCTGGCGTGCCAATTTTTGCCTATGGCAACTTCATTACCATTTCCATCAATTTCATTTTGCTGGCTTTTGTGATTTTCCAAATGGTGAAGGTCGTTAATAAGATTCGCATCATGGATACACCTCCTGAACCAACCATTCCACCAACCCCAGAGGATGTTGTGCTATTACGTGAAATTCGCGATAGCCTGAAAAAATAATTTTGAAATAGATCTGTGGAACTAAATAATCAAGCAAATAAGAAATCGGGTCTACCGTGACTTCCGCGATAGAAGAAGCCAAACATCTTTTTAAATTGGGCTTATCTTTTTTTGAAGAAGAAGATTTTGCGAAGTCTGAAGAGCAATTCAAAGCAGCCCTGCGACTCGTACCAGATCGCCCTTCTATTCTTGTTAATCTTTCGGCAACCTTGATTCAACTTGGTAAATGGGATGAGTGCGAAAAAACCTGCCAGAAAATACTCAGTATCGAGCCAAGTAATTATGATGGCCTCTTAAATCTCAGTATTTGCCTAACTAAAACACAGCGTGAATTTGAGGCGCTTAAACATCTTGATCAAGCAATAGAGATCAACCCAGATTCTCATCAAGCGTGGACTAATAAGGGAAATATTCTTCAAGAGATGGATAAACTTACAGAGGCCTCTGTTTGCTTCAATACAGCACTTGAAATCAACCCTCAATCACAAGAAGCTCTAATTGGTAGAGGCAATCTTCAGAATGAGCTCAAGGAATATCAAGTAGCCCTAGAAGATTTTGATGCCACACTAAAAATCAACCCATCCAATACACAAGCCAAATGGAATAAAGGGCTGTCACTACTTCGATTAGGGAATTTTGAAGAGGGTTGGAAGCTATATGAAGCTCGCTGGCAAGTGCCTGGCATGAGAGAACATATCCGCTACTTCAATGTACCACTATGGCTAGGCAATGAATCCTTAATAAATAAAAAAATCTTGATTTATGCTGAACAAGGCTATGGCGATACCATTCAATTTAGTCGCTACATTCCTCTGCTGGAGTCTATGGGGGCAAAAGTCATTTTTGAAGTACCAAAGTCATTGATTCGTTTGATGCGTAGCTTAAGCGCCGATATTAAAGTTGTGGAAAAAAACTCAATAGATGCCCAAGACATTAAAGATCAAATAGATTTTTATTGCCCCATCATGAGTTTGGCTTTAGCTTTTAACACCACCCTTGATACCATTCCACAACACACTCCATATTTATTTTTGAATGAAGCAAAAAAAGAAATGTGGCGCAATAGACTAGTTACGATTTCAAATCAAACATCTTCAGATAAGGCTATTTTTCGAGTTGGTATTGCCTGGAGTGGTTCTGGGCACTATGCAGGGAATAAAAATACCAAGCGAGATGTCTCGGCGAACAATATTGCAGATTTAATCAACCGACTTGATGGAAAAAATATTGAGTTCCACTCTCTTCAAATTGAAGATCAGAGAAACCAAGAAATTCATAAGTTAGTTGCAACTCGTTTTTATAGCCACGCAGAACAACTTAATGACTTTAGCGACACGGCAGCCTTAATGGCGGAAATGGATCTCATCATTTCAATAGATACTGCTACAGCTCACTTAGCTGGCGCTTTAAATATACCAACGCTACTACTTATTCCAGATCCGCCGGATTTTATGGCTCTTACAGAAGTTGCACAAAGCCCCTGGTACCCAAATACAACTCTGCTGCGTCAGCATAAACGCTACGATTGGCAATCGCCCATCGATGCTGCCGTCGCCCTCACTCAAAGATTAAGTACTAAAAAATCACTCTCAAATCCATGAATCATCTAATACCTCAACTTGGCCGTGAATCCATGATGCATCTGCAAAATGGAAATCTTTTGGAAGCTGAAAAATTACTCTCAAAGATATTAGAAATTAACCCTCATGAGATTAATGCGCTCAAGCTCTATGGCTTTGTACTTACACAAAAAAAAGATTTAAGCGGGGCTATTAATGCCCTAAAAAAAGCATTCGAGCTTAACCCTCAGGATCTAGAAACCATTTTTAACCTAGCAAAAGCTTATTTTGATTTAAAGGAATTTCAACAATCTATTACTCTTTACGAAAAGTTTATAAGTCTAACGGGTAATCAGGTCGAAGTACTGCTAGATATTGGCACAGCACATAGCGCTCTAGGCAATCCCGAAGAGGCAATCAAATTTTTTGACAAAGTCATTTTAATTGATCCGAAAAATTTTGCTGCTTTTAGCAACAAGGCAAGCTCACTCACACACCTAAAACACTATGATGCCGCGCTCGAATTTATTGAGCATGCTATTCGCATTAACCCAACAGATGCTATTTCTTGGAATAATAAATGTGACATCCTTATCAAAATCCAAAATTTTTCTGATGCTCTGATAGCTGCAAAGAAGTCTATTGAATTAAATCCAAATTTAGTTGAAGCTTATGTCAATCTTGGCAACACTTTGACTTTCCTAAAGCAATATGTCGATGCAATAAAAATATATCAGGAAGTTGTCAAACTAGAGCCCAATAATGTTCAAAACTGGATACATTTAGGTGGCGTACTAGGAGATGCAAAGCAGTATCAAGAGGCGCTAGATGCTTATGATCAAGCCTCAATTTTACAAAGCGATTACAAATATCTTCAGGGCAATCGCTTGCATCTTCTTGCGCTTATGTGCAAATGGAGTTCTACATACATTCAATTATCTGAAGCAGCGCAAAAGAATAATTCCCCTTATTTTTCCACTCCATTCCCCCTGCTATCAAGAGTTGATGACCCGGTTTTACATCTTGAGGCATCAAAGAAATATGCAAATGATCATTGGCCAATCAATACCTCATTGGGCTCCATTAACAGATATCAAAATATAAAAATCAGGCTAGGCTATTTTTCGCCAGACTTTAGAAGCCATCCCGTTGCATTTCTCTCTGCAGAGCTTTATGAACTGCACAATAGAGATAAGTATGAGGTTTATGGATTCTATTTTGGCCCAAGCTGCCAGGATGATATGTATCAGCGCCTATCAAAATCTTTTGATCACTTTATTGATGTTCGGCACTTGAGTGATGAGGCTATTGCAAGACTTTCCAGGGAGTATAAAATCGATATAGCGATAGATCTGGGTGGGTATACCCAAGATACGCGCTCTGGAATTTTTGCTTGCCGCGTTGCGCCCATTCAAGTGAGTTATCTGGGCTATCTTGGAACTATGGGCTCAGAATATATTGACTACCTTATTTCGGACCATGTAATCACCCCTCTAGGCTCAGATGTTTACTATTCAGAGAAATTGGTTCGTCTGCCCTCTTATCAGGTAAATGATAGAAAACGAACCATCTCGAACATCCAATTTTTAAAGGGCGAACTTGGCATTCCTGAGGCGAGTTTTGTATTTTCTTGTTTAAATAATAACTATAAATTTACTCCCGAGATATTTTCCATCTGGGTAAATATTCTTAGCAAAGTTGAGGGAAGCTCCCTGCTTATATTTGCTGAGAATGATATTGCCGCTTCCAATTTACTTAGTTTTGCTAAGGAAAAAGGATTTGATACTCGGCGAATTTTTTTTGCAGAAAAAATTCCTTATGCTGACCATCTTGCAAGATACCAAGTTGCAGATTTATTCCTTGATTCATTTCCTTACAATGCCGGCACCACTGCAAGCGATGCTCTTTGGACGGGTCTTCCAGTTCTAACTTTGCAAGGAAAAAGTTTTGCTAGTCGAGTAGCTTCAAGCCTACTTACAGCAATCGAACTAACAGATCTCATCACACACTCTCTCGTGGAGTATGAAAGAAAAGCTATCCAATTAGCCTTAAACATGGATATGTTGATAGAAATTAAGGGTAAATTAGCCCGTAATAAGGCAAATTCTAAACTTTTTAATACGCCGTTATTTACTGAAAATATTGAAAAAGCATATCAGTCAATGTATAACCGCTATAGCTCCGGCCAACCACCTCAAGCAATTGCAGTTGAATAATTAAAAAAACCCACTGCATTACTGCAGTGGGTTAATTTATTGCCAAACTAATTCTTCACTAGCTTACGCTAGCAATGAATTAGAAAGTGTGACGCATACCCAACGCATATTGGTTGGTTGATGAGCCTGAGCCAGCTACACCAGTAGTTGCTGATGTTGACTGAGCTTGACCGTAGATAGCATACAAGTTTGTACGCTTGCTGAGGTAGTAGTTCGAACCCAACTGATAACCAAAGAAGCTTACAGAAGCAGGAGTACCAGCTGTTGTAACTGGACCTGTGTACTTACCATTACCAACTGAAGCCCAAGCTTCGATTGTTGGAGTGATATAGCTACGAACACCAATCTGCTGAGCAGTACGATTCAACTGTGTACCAGTAGCAAATGTTGCTGATGTGGATGCATAAGCGCTATCGCCCTGTACCTTACGACCAACCCACTGAGCGTATGCCTTCAAGATACCGAAGTCATAAGTACCACCAACGTAAGTTTGCTTATCTGAAGTCAAGTTAGTTGGGTACAAAACTGTAGTTGCACTAACAGGAGTGCCAGAAGTAACACCGTTACCAACGTTGATGTTAGAAGCAGCACCAGTTGTTACTGGGTTTGAGTATTGTGTCTTGAATGACTGGTAAGCCACTGTCAAATACAATTTTTGCCATGTGTAATCAGCGCTCAAGCCCCAACCGTTCCAGTTAGTGTTGCCACCAGCTGTTGAAGATGAAGATGTAGAACCAACTGATACACCAGTTGTAGGAGTTTGGAACTGACTTGCATTTTGGTTATTCAATGCATACATACCTGAAACACCAAAACCTGCAAACTTGTCTGAAGATGCAGTGATTGCATTGTCAGCACGGTTTGTAAATGCTGTGTTTGTTGATCCGCTGTTACCACCAGAAGCATCTTGACCAGCAACACCAGAACCGTTATAGATTACGTTACCAGCTACGTTTGCATACTGTGATGCGTCAGTTGCTGCACCAGCGTTAAACACTGTTGTGTATTGACGACCAAAAGCGAATTGACCAATGCCACTCTTTTTCAAGCCAACAAATGATTGACGGTTATCAACAGTAGAACCACCATTGTTTTGGTTGTACTGAGCGCCATCACGTGATGTGCCACCGCTGATGTTTGAGTTTTGTGGTGTCAAACCCATTTCTACTGTGAAGAATGCAGAAGCACCGCCACCTAAATCTTCAGTACCTTTAAAGCCCAAACGTGAAGTTTGCTCTTGGCTTTGACCAAATTGGCTAACTTGAGTCTTAGTAGTAACACCAGCAGCTGTAACAGCTTTAGTGTTAGCACCAACGTAACCCATATCCATCAAACCATAAACGGTTACGCTGGATTGAGCTTGAGCTGCGCCAGCAATAGCTGACAAAGCTGCAACTGCGAATAGCGATTTTTTCATTCTTTAAATCTCCATAAATTGAAAGTAATGCCCGATAAAACTGGGACCAATGAATTTTGCTTCTTTTGCCCCAATAGACTGGGGGTAAGGGTATTTAGGAGCTCTTTTTGCTTGTCAAAAGGTAGTTTTTTGGCTTTCTTCGTTGTATCTCGGCAACAAGACCTTTGATTTCTGTCTTTTATGCCCCCTAAATGACAAAATTGTCACATGGCAAGTCGCGAATTCTTAAAAACACTGGGTTATGCACGTTTAGGTGACGTTTCTGCACAACAAAAACTTGCTTCTGCATATCTTACTGGTGACTTTAAAACCCCTATTCAACCAGCTAATGCTTTGATTTGGCTAGAGAAATCCTATATTTCCATTAAAAATCAGTTACTTGTAGATCAAAGCTCAGGTGACACTCAAATTCTTCAGGCTTTGGAAAAAATAGCCAGCGTTCCCCTAGCTTTAACCTTTAACTCCCCTGCCTTTGGCTTTGGCTGGGACTCTTTTTGGCAATTAGCCACAGCAGGTGCAGCTTCAGAATCGCAAGCCGCTGCTAAATGGCAGCTCATTCACTTATTGCTTGACCCGCTCAATCAGGAAACTCAGGAGCAGTTACTAAAGTGGCTCAAGAAACGGAATTTTTTCTCCCCCATCTCGCAACTAACCAATCTTGATTTTGGTAACTTACAAAAAATTGCCAAGCAATATTTATATGAGCTTGCTGAATCTGAATCTGCCTTCACAACGCAAGCAAAAGAGTTACTCATCAAACTGCAACCAAAGAATGAAGCCCTCTCAACACTTTGGAAGGCTTGGAATGAATCTCGCAATGAAGAAGCACTTATCCAAGCAGCCGAGCTTGGGCTCACCGTTGCCAAGCTCACCTATGGCTTGCGTCTAGCGCAGCTCGATATCGAACTACCTTCTGAAACAGATTTGCGCACTAAATCAAATGCATCCCTTAAAAAGGCAGCCCACTGGCTGGAGCTCGCTGCAAAAGATGGTGATCGCGATGCTTGGTATGCGCTTGGGGAAATTTATCGCCGCCCACAATTTTCTGGATACAACGCGAATGAAAGTGATCGCTGCTTTGATCGCGCCGCGGATCTTGGTCATGCACAGGCGCAATTGCGCAAAGGTGCCAATCTTTGGCGTAAGCGCGAAAAAATAGAAGAAAAAGTCCAAGGCCTGCAAGCATCTTATTGGGTATGGCAAGCTCACCAACAGGGTGTACCTGAGGCCAAAGAGCTATTGAGCAAGATCTTAGAAAGCTGTTCAAACCCTAAAAAGAATGAATGGCGTGCACTTGCTGTCTGTGCGGAGCAAGCTTTAAATCATCACGCAGAACATAAGCTGGATTTGGATTGGATCTTACTTTGTCATCGCCTCATCATTGCAAACCAATTCGACTTCAGCAAGGCGGAGTTATTGCTTTGTGAAGTAGGTCAACTGCAACATGAGCATTGTGTTGTGGTTGATATTCGCTGGGAACTCCCCAAGATCTTGCCTAGATTGATTCAGATTGAATCAATTCAACAGCGCCGCGCCCTACT
>CAIOIX010000229.1 GCA_903858445.1 uncultured beta proteobacterium | reverse complement strand
GGAACGGCTACTCTGCTTCGGGTGCATTAAGAGGCTCAGGGAGTGACCAGCTCGAGGCTGACACTGTGAACTTTCGAAACGCTCACGCCCACAAGGTAAAGATCGTTCCGGATGCTTGCGCATCGGTTCAAGGAACTATTGGCCTTGGCGAACCAGGCAGGGAAAGGGTTTGCATCAAAGTATCGACTTGTTCTTCAAGCGTACGAATTTCTGCTTGTAGTCGAACTACTTCATCAGGGCTTACGTTTGTGGAAGCACTGGATTGCGATTGTTTCTTTTGCAGGGTGATTAAGTCGCCAGCAATTTTGAGGGCTGCCATCATGCTCGCTCGCTCGATACTGCGATTGCCGCCACCAATAGCGAGTTGAATTTGTTCATCCACTAACACGCATGCTGCACGAAGTAGGGGTTCGTGCTCTGCGCTAGTAGCAAGAGTGATCTTCTGCCCAGCAAGAGTTACTTCAATGCGTTGTTGGCTCACTGTCATCCTCTGGAGTAATTGGGGGAATTGCTTCGCCAAGTAAGTTTAATTGGCGACCATCATTTTGATCTGGTAAGCGACTCAAAATACGTTGAACCCGTTTTTGAGCATCTTCAATTTTATTTTCCAATTGCGCACGATTCTGATGGAGGTTTGTGACAGCCTCGTTAATTAGTGCAATTTTTTCAGCTAGCCGAGCAATAGAGGATCGCAGCGCTTCGATATCGCTGAAGCTATCGCCTGGAGGAAGTGGGGTTAATTCGCTCATATTGGGATTGTAGCCTCAGGCTCAGCCCTGACGTGAATCACCTGGTTAAGATTGCTGAATCGAGAAAAATAGGCCTAAACCAGGTTAAATACCCCCCACGTAATTACTGAAAACTGTATTTCAGAGTAGCAAATACCGATCTAGGCTCGCTAGGGTAATAGAAATGGTTTCCTGAAAATGAGCTGACGCCCCCATAGGTCGAGTACTGAGCATTGCCTACGTTTTTGACTGTGATTCGAGCCTCAACTGTTTGAAATTTATATGAGGTAAAAATATCACCTACTACGTAGGAAGGCATTACTGGGGCAGCGCTATAGCTATTCGGGCCAACATCGTAATGTTGGTTGCTAACGTAATTAACCACTCCGCCCAATGTCCAGTTTGGTGTAATTAGGTAATTAGCTCTGGCATTTAGTAAGGTGTCCGGCACTATAGGGATTGAATTTCCAGCATACGGCCCATTAGCGTAATATGATTTTTGATATTTACCGCCCGCCCCAATGGTGATTGACGGGGAAATATTCGAAGCCACATCGAATAAAATTCCACCGCGATTAGTTTGATAGATGGAGTTGTAGTTATAACCGGTTGTGGGGTTATAACTAATTTCGTTTTGCGTCATAGACTTAAAGAGCGACGAGGTAATTTTGGAATTGAGTACCGTCCAATTGCCGCCTATTTCATAAGTCTGAGTAGTTTGCGGTTGCAAGATGCCATTAAAGACAGTTGTGCCAACCCCATTTGCGTCATATGCAAATCCCCAATATTCATCAATGTTTGGGAATCTAAAGGACTGATTCCACTTCACATACATTCTCTGCCCCGGCAAGTAATTGGCATTAAGGGCAACATCTCCAGCGTTGGCAGC
>CAIOIX010000228.1 GCA_903858445.1 uncultured beta proteobacterium | reverse complement strand
TGGTTGGCTCTAACTCGCCACCCAAAATTATCATGAAACTAGATTTACCGCAACCATTTGCGCCTATGAGGCCGTAGCGAATTCCGCCACCAAATTTAACTGAGATATTTTCAAACAGGGGTTTAGCCCCAAACTGCATGGTGATATTAGATGCTGACAGCACGGATGTTTTCTAGCTTTCTGAAATTCAATTCAAATGGAATGCCCCATCAATAGGGGTAAAGACCAATATTTTAACGGGTTAACGGCTTTAAAGCCAAATTCAGACTTTGACCCTAAATGGGGTGAAATTCGTATGAATATCGTAGTGATCCAGGTTTTCCTTGCGTTTTAGGCTTCCTACAACCCAATAGGTCAATGGCGTTGCTAGAATCTCCCAGGAAGTTTTAAGAATGTATTGAACCAATGCAACCTGAATGACCTCTTGGATAGGCCAAATGCCATAAAAAGCCAAGGCGTAGAACAAAGATGAGTCCACTAACTCCCCAATGGCGGTAGAACCTATCGTTCTTAGCCACAAAAAACGTCCTTGAGTCTTAATTTTGAGCTTAGCTAGTACAAAGCCGTTAGCAAAACTACCAGACCAGAACGCCAGCATGGAGGCTAAAGCGATGCGCCAAGAGTTTCCAAAGACCGCTATCATGCCCTGTTGATACTGCGCCATGTAGGCACCGGGGGCAACTGGAAGAGCAATCACAATTTGGGCCATAACGGCAGCGAAAGCCAGCGCCGTAAATCCAGCCCAAACTGCCCTGCGGTCATAGGCATAGCCGTAAACCTCCGTCAAAATATCGCCAAAAAAGTACGAAATCGGGAAGAAGAGGATGCCAGCGCCAAAAATGACAGGTCCAAAGTAAGGCAAATCAATTACAGCAGCTTTACCCGCGCCAATAAAGTTTGAGCACAATAAAACCACCACGAAGGCGGCCAAGATCAAGTCGTAGTAGCGATGGTGACTTCTAGTTACAGGCATTGGCAACAAACTTTGGACTCAATTTAACGCTAAAAAATGGATAATAGAAGCAAGAATATAGGGATTCTGGAAAATCCACAGGATCGGCTCTTAAAAGTTAAATAGGAAATCAATAACATGAGTAAAGCAAGCTTTCAGTGGGCAGACCCCCTCCTTCTCGACACCCAGCTCAGTGAAGAAGAGCGCATGATCCGTGATGCAGCTGCTGAATACGCTCAAGGCAAATTAATGCCCCGGATCCATGATGCTTACCGTAATGAAACGACTGATCCAACTATCTTTCGTGAAATGGGTGAGCTGGGCTTACTCGGCATCACCATTCCCGAGCAGTATGGTGGTGCTAACCTGAATTACGTTTCATACGGCCTGATTGCTCGTGAAATTGAACGCGTGGACTCTGGCTATCGCTCTATGATGAGTGTTCAATCCTCATTGGTGATGGTGCCGATCAATGAGTTTGGTAGCGAAGCTCAAAAGCAAAAATACCTTCCCAAGTTAGCTACTGGTGAATGGATTGGTTGCTTTGGTTTAACAGAGCCTAACTATGGTTCCGATGCTGGTGGCATGATTACGCGCGCAAAGAAAGTTCCGGGCGGCTTTTCTTTGACTGGATCAAAGATGTGGATCTCAAACTCACCGATCGCTGATGTATTTGTAGTGTGGGCTAAGAATGATGAAGGCCTCATCCGTGGCTATATCCTTGAAAAAGGCATGAAGGGGTTAAGTGCTCCAAAAATTAGCGGCAAGATGGGTCTGCGAGCTTCTATCACTGGTGAAATTGTTATGGATGAAGTCTTTGTTCCGGATGAAAATGAATTCCCAAATATTACCGGTCTCAAAGGCCCATTCACCTGCTTAAATTCCGCTCGCTACGGAATTGCCTGGGGGGCATTGGGTGCCGCTGAGTGGTGCTGGTATGCAGCGCGTCAGTACACCATGGATCGCAAACAATTTGGTCGGCCTCTAGCTGCTAATCAACTGATTCAAAAAAAGTTGGCTGATATGCAAACTGAAATTGCTTTAGCCTTGCAAGGTTGCCTAAGGTTAGGTCGGATGAAGGATGAGGGTATCGCCTCTCCAGAGATTACCTCCATCATGAAGCGTAACTCTTGTGGAAAGTCTTTGGATATCGCCCGTATGGCGCGTGACATGCACGGTGGTAATGGCATCTCAGATGAGTATGGCGTTGTGCGCCACATGCTTAACCTTGAAGTGGTTAATACTTATGAGGGGACTCATGACATTCACGCGCTAATTCTGGGTCGCGCGCAAACAGGCATTCAAGCTTTTAGTTAATCGCTAACTTTTTCCATGATGGCCTTTGCTGCATTGGTAAAGGCCTCATCACTGTCATCGTACAGTTGAACGTTATTTTCCACGCTATATTTTGGAAAATTTCTCTCAATAGATGACTGGTATGAAGGGTCGTAGTGCATTACCAGCAACTCCTCTACGAGAGATGCAAAGTTCTTTGCATCAATCTCTTCTTCCCATTTTCCTATTTGTACTTTCCCATAACGAGAAGTGAGTAGCCCAAGCTTATGCTTAAAGCTATCCGTATCAGATAGAAAATGATGGTACTCACGAATGAGCCAAGAAACGCGAGTTTGAGTACTGGATCTTAATTCAATGCACTGACCATTCCGAATGGTTTCCATTAGTGGATCTGGGATATGTACACCGCCAACCTTTTTACTTTCGGACTCAACAAAAACAACTTTATTTTTATCGAGCGATTGAAATGCATTCCAGAGAGCCGTTTCAAAACCTTTCTGAGTGGGCTGATCAATATTCGGCTCATTGCCTAATACCGAGCCGCGATGAATGGCTAGACCTTCAAGATCCAGTATCTGCGCCCCAAGTTTTGCTATTTCATGTAGAACACGCGTTTTGCCGCTGCCAGTCATGCCACAAATGACTTGAAATTTATACTCTTTTGCAGCCAGATCTAAATCATCGATCACCGTGCGCCGAAAGCCTTGATAACCACCCTCGAGTTGCATTGCCTTCCAGCCAATACGATTGAGGATATGGGTAAAGGCACCACTACGCTCTCCGCCACGCCAGCAATAAATTAAGGGGCGCCATTCTCTTGGGTTGTCGATAAATAAATTTTCTAAATGATTAGCGATATTACGGGAAACTAAAGCGGCGCCGAGCTTCTTGGCTGCAAAAGGAGAGACTTGTTTATAAAGAGTTCCAATTTTTGCGCGCTCCTCATCATTCAGAACCGGGCAATTAATCGACCCTGGGATATGGTCTAAAGCAAACTCAGACGGCGAACGAACATCTATAACGACATCGAAGTCATTGCGCTCAGATCTAAATCGATCGCTTGATAATATATGTGGATTGATCGGTTGCAATCTACCCCCTAAGCCATCTTCTGCAGAAGATGTTCAGGCCATGGAGCAGATTTATTTGTTTGCAGATCAACCCAGACCATAGTCGCGCCACCTTCTGCGCAGATGATGTCAGGATTCGTGGTGAGGGTCATCGAAGTAAAAAGATCAACGCTGGATTTGCCGATAGCGCCTATATATGTTTTTAAAGTAAGTTCTCCAGGGTATGTCAATTGCTGATAAAAATTACAAAAGCCATTAATCATCAGCATAGACCCTTTCCCGGGACCCACTTCAATCCCCAGCGATTGAATCCACTCTACCCTAGCCTGCTCCATGTAACGAAAGTAAACAGTATTATTGACATGACGAAAAGCATCCATATCACCCCAACGAATGG
>CAIOIX010000227.1 GCA_903858445.1 uncultured beta proteobacterium | reverse complement strand
TGGATCGAGTTTTCTTGATCCACCACGTTGCGCCAGTTTTTGCCATTCTTTAAATTCTGGAGCGTCTAGGTGACAGACTTCGGTTAACAGATAACCGGCTCGTACCTTATCAATCGGTAAGCCATGGCGATCAATTTCATCGATGATAGGTTTTAGATAGCGCTTGGCCTCGGCGCTGTAAACATCAACAACATGTTGCAATCCTCCGCAGAGAGCTGGCTCACGAATCATTTCCAGAAAAACGCGACCGATAGTCGAAACTCTCAGGCTGGAGTTCAAGACTAGGCGAAAGGCGCCGAGTTGTGAGCGCTCGCAAAAATGGATGGGCGTTTGATTTAAACGGGCTATTTTGGTCGGGGTAAGCTTGGGTAGGCCGGCGGCTAAATAAGGAGACTGATCTTCATGGAGATCGCGTGTCATGCGTATTTGGGCTTGCTGTTTCCATTCGGTCAATGAGGGGCGTGTGACATACAGGATGACTGGGAAGCGATCGGTAAGCCCATGGTATTCCATTGCGCTCAGATGGGAGATGTAGGCAAAAGGGTCAAGACTACAGATGATTTCAGCTGGAGAGGCTTTGTTTTGACCGAATAGCAGGAAACCTTTTGATTCAGAAATTGGTTGAATTTCCGACAGCAGTGAAATGTCGATGAGTTGGGTGCACAGCTCTCTAAAGGTGGCTTTAAAGTTGGTAAATTTGATGCCAAGTTTTTTGGCGTGGAAATAAGCATGGCTAGCCAACTCATAAGTTGAGATGGCAGGCGCGTTGTGTGAAGCCAGTATCTGCGTAAGCTGGTTTAAAAGTTGAGCACTGGATTCACTGAGTTTATTTGTATTTTTCATTGTATTAAAATGCGTCCTAAGGACGCATTTTAATACAATGAAGTGATAAAAGCAAACAGTAAATTCGGGTAATATTAAATTTGAGCTTATTAATTAGATCCTTGACTAAGTCACAAGCATGGCATTAAAATGCGTCCTTAGGACGCATTTTAATGCCATGCTGTTGAATTGTCCATTACTCTTATTGCCTCCAATAATATTAAGGTCATTTATCTTTGAATCGATCGAGATTCTAAATGCACTAAAAAGGCTGAAAGTTAAGGAAACGTCAAATATCTGGGGTTTTAGGCTTAAATACATTACTCATTGGCTAAGATTGATGCTATCTAGAGCGCTTGCGTAACTATTCCGATCAATGGTGGGTACGGTTTCAAGTGACTGAAGGCGCTGAAGCAGGTGAAAGAATGAAGACTAGTGCGCCTATCGGATTTACTTGGTTTCAAAGCCTTAACAAAAGAGTCAATGCTCTATCAGACTAATTTTTTTCATAGACCAGCACTCTATTACCTAAGCTAATTTTTCTACTAACCCTGGCCTTGCCAATGTTTACCACTGGCAGCATAGGGACTTGCGTACTATCGCCTTGAAAGAGGGCTCGCATGTCTTTGCCAACATCGGCTTTCACGCCTAATTTTTTCATTGCCTCAAGGCCAATATTAATTAGACTCTCATCTGGCACTGGTTTGCCAGAAATAGAAGAGGGTCTTGCTTTGACATAGGTGCCATAGCCAAGGCGTATTAACTTACCTTCTTCTGATAATTCTTTCATTACGCGACAGATTTGGCGATAGTTGCCAAACCGATTGAAATCATCTCGTAAAAAGACCTTAGCCTTGGAGTTGCGTAGGCTGGCCAAAATACGGTCTTTGGTAGTTGCTTGGGTCATCTTGGCCTCCTATGTTTAAATTGACGTCTTTATTATATACAAAAATAAGACATTGATGTCCTATTTTTGTATAGGTATTAATTCATTAAAGTATATATAAAACAATTAGTTATAGAAATTATTGTAGCCATATTAAAGAGTGGTCAGGTTTTAAATAAGAGCGTGTGAAAAATAGGGCGCATTTAATGCCGAGCTCTTCAATGGTCTTGGCGCTTATTTGCTTGAATAAGGGTTGTACGAGAATTGCTGATGCCGTAGAAAAAGCTCAGACTGAAGATCGTGATCAAGCCAATTTCTTAATTTGCCGTTGCATACTGGCAAAGATGGAATCGGCGACATCTGCTGGAAAATCTTTTGGCAATAGTTTGCTTACCGCGTTAATGACTTGAGGGGTAGATCGGATGACATCCTCAATCAGGTCGGCCGCTACGTCGGCTCCAAGTTGCACTTGTTCGGCTTGAGCGAGCCAATGTCGACGCATTATTTTTTCGATCTGGTAATGATTATTTTTGCTATGGACTGCCATGGCTAACCTGGCATCTTGGAATGCTATTTGATTCTTTGATCTTCCGATGATGGGGTGGGCAGAAAGCACATCGTAAATCGGGGTTGCTTCGTATTGGTTTTGGGGTAGATGGGCAATACTAAAGTTTTTAGCATGGCCATCAGTAGCTGCCAAAACCCAGAAGATGATTTGGGTTTTATAGAAATTAAGCCGATCTTGCTTTGCCTGATTTGAGCCTAGCAGTATCTCCATGATTTGCGCAGTACCAGGGCCTCCATCAGACTGATATTTCTGTGTGGGCGGTGTCCCTGTAGCTTGGCAAAAATCTTCTTGAGGCAAGCGAATGATCCAGTTTGCATCCGTTGAAAGCTTGCGATCAAACCTGGTGACCACCAAAGCCTTTTGATCTTCAAATTGCGCCATTTCGCAGTGGGCGATTGGTATGTCGTAGGCATTCATGATCTTTGAGCACAGCCACTCATTTTCAACTGAAGTGCGCATATCAGCCTTCATATTCCCAATGATGCCCAGTGGCAATTTGAAGATATGGGTAGTTGGTGTGCTTCCTATGGGCAGCATCCACTGCTCGTCATGAAAGAGTAGTGCTGTTTTTTCTTGTGCACCCGCAATTGAGAGTCTGAGCGGGCGATCGCGACCTGAGTTACCAAGCGCTCTGCTTGAGGTGGCATCTCGAAGTATCTGGGCAATCTCTTTGGGATTAAGCGGTGTACCTAAAATTTGAAATAGCCCTGTTGGGTCTTCATCTACAGGAAGTAGCTGGATGGCCCCCGCGCAATCACGACCGATTTTTGCCAGCAGCTCAAACGGACTGGTGCCGGTAGTTTGGTATTGCTGCGCTAATCGCAAGCGAATGGCATCACTATCTGGCAGTAGATTATCAAAAAAAGCGGTAACTTTGGCATCCCTATAGGGTTGGTTATCCGGCGTGAACGGCAACGATAGCGATAAAGGGCGAGCACGCTCGCTTTGTAACCATTCATCAAAATACTGCCATACAGGGCCTCTTGGGGTCTGCTCCCACAGCCCCACGAGTTCGCCATTCATCCAAATATGGAGCTTTCCATAAGCAGTGCGTTTTGCCATGACTACCAACTTTCCTTTTTGACCTTCTCAAGGGTGGCCCTTGATGTCTTAAGTGGGGCTAATTCTGGGCGTTGCTTACTTGGCTTTTTTGCCTGCTTAATCGGCTTGGTAATTTTAGAATTTGCCTTGCCCCCTAACTGAGGATCAGCGCTGTGTGAAAGGGAGATTTCCACATTCAATAAGCGCAAAATCTTAATCAACCGTTCTGCGCTAGCCAATTGGGGGTTTAATTCAAATGCAGCGTAACTTTGCTGGGTGATGCCCAGTTTTTTGGCGACTGCAGTTTGTGACAATCCAGTTGCTTTTCGAAAGCCTTGCAAAATCGGCTGCAGTTGAGCAATGGTTTTAATCGGATAGTCCACGGCACGCTCCTTTGGCGACTAATACATTAAACAGGTTATGACTTGTATTTTACTATTACAGGCTATAGATTGTAAAGTAAAATAACAGGCTATGGGTTGTATATTTACTACGATTATTTTGTCAAGGAGGCTCCATGCTAATTGACGGAAAAATGCATAAGAGGTTATTCATCTGCTTGCCGTATTGAGATCAATTTATTCTCCGCAGTAAATGCGGAGAAAAAGGGGGGTAATCTCCGCATGAACCATTCCGAAGTCTAAAGATGCGCCTCACTATTAAGATGCATCTTTAATATCAGAGCGCTGATGTCGGCGCGCGCTGACATCGTTTGGATTTTTTTGAAGGTGTCGTGTCCACAGCATTTTCGATTGAGTGCGCAAAGCTTCTCCAAAAGTAAAAAAAGCGTGTCCACACTCTCTATAAAAATTAACGCGATCTCCATTCCCTTCTGAATTCAGAAAACGCATTCAAAACTTTTCGATTTTTTTAAAACGCAAAAATGATTTTTGAAGTCTATTTTTTGTTCTGAAATCGCAAAATTGACCCAAATCATTTCTCGACTTGGGGCGTTCTAAAGCAAATTCTCAGAAATGTCACTTTGCCAGTGGTCTATATGGTATATGGCTTATATGGCGATTAGGTGCGCTAATGCCATGTATCGAACCCTTTTTGGCTGTGGGGAATTGGTTTAAATAATAATTGTAATTATACCTATATGGGTATAATATAGGAATGACGAATTCTTTAAAACCACTGTATTGGGTTAGCTCTTCTAAAAAGGACTTAATGTCTTTGCCAGAGTTAGTGAGAGATGTTTTTGGGTATGCCTTGCACTTATCGCAAGATGGCAAAAAGCATGTTCAAGCTAAACCTTTAAAAGGGTTTGGGGGAGCAGGAGTTTTAGAGGTGGTTGAAGATCACCTTGGTAATACGTACAGAGCAGTTTATACGGTGAAGTTGGCAGATGGAGTCTATGTGTTGCATTGTTTTCAAAAGAAATCAACTAGCGGTATTGCTACCCCAAAGCCGGATATGGATTTAATTCATGAGCGCTTAAAGGTGGCGCAAGAGCATGCGAAAGGAAAGACAAAATGAGCAAAATTGAAATGAGTAGTGGCAATGTTTATGCTGATCTGGGCGATAGTCAAGCAGAAGAGATGCTGGTCAAGGCTCGTCTCGCTTTTAAGATTGGCGAAATCATCAAGCAGCGCCATTTAACTCAAGTCGAGGCAGCCGATCTTTTGGGGCTTACTCAACCTAAGCTCTCTGGTTTGCTACGTGGTCAATTTAGAGGTGTGAGTGAAGCAAAAATGCTCGAATGCCTAAATCGATTGGGTAGAGATGTGCAAATTGTGATTCGTAAACGCTCACGATCTCAAGTAGATGGACATACTAGTGTAGTGTTTGCTTAAACTATTGGTAGGGCTTAACGGTAAGTCATAGTGGGAAAACACAGGCTTCAAGATTTATTGAATTAATGTGATGCTGTTGAGAATCGCCTAATTTAAGAGACATGGATGCAGATATTAGATATGACCCCAGCGCAATGACAAAGCGAAGCCTCTTTAATGAAATTAATATTGGTTTTGATGAATTGGAAAAAGCCAGCTTAGAAAAAGTTATCATCCGTACGGGTAAGGTTGAAGGTTTTTTTTGAGCGCGCACGAAGGGTGGCGAAAAAGCAGATTCCGGGGAGCTCATGAAGAGTGCAGTAACCGTCACATTCGAAGATGAGCAAGAAAATGTGATTACTACCATGCAAAGGCGCTCGGGAGGATGAAGAAAAATGCCCCTGACTAAATCATTTAAAGAAATAGTCCATTTGAGAATTGACCGTGATCCTGCTTTCAGGCTAGCTTTATTTCAAGAGGTGATTTTTACTTTTTCTGAGGATGATGAAGGCCTTGGAGGTGTGTTCTTCGAGACTCGCTAAACTAAACTAATATTGAGCTTTAGGCTCGCTATGGAGCATTAGCAAACCATTACCTGCATCGTTTTCTTCTTTTGCGCTGATCCAATCAGTAATGCCTGATCTGCTTTGATTGACTCGTGGTGCACTCTAGAGCTTTCCACCTTATCTGAGGGCTGCATGC
>CAIOIX010000226.1 GCA_903858445.1 uncultured beta proteobacterium | reverse complement strand
GGATTTGAGACACAATATTTTCTACTGAGTTTTCAACTGAACCCTCTGCTGGGTTAATGAATAGATAACGCCCGCTATCCATCTCATTAGTTTTAATTCTGCGGTAATGGGCAATTAATTTTTTTAGTTCGACATTACTCAGATTAATGATGTATTCGCTAGGCCATAACCCTTTTTGTCGAGCGGCGAGCATTAATTCTAGCCACAAACCTTCCTGCTCATCTAGAAGCCCAAGTAGCGGAATAGTGCGTGTGGATGATGGGGATTTGAGTCGTCGCTGACTCCACCATTGCACGGAGAGCATATCAATCTTTTCATCAAAAATACTCACATGTTCAGTGGCAAGCAAAATGACCTCAGATCGCCGTAATCCCAGTCGGTACGCTAAGGTGATGACAAGTAAGCAGATATTTCGTAAAGTGGATGTTGGTTTATCGGGCGATGATCCGGCGTAACAGAGTTGAAATCGGATTAGCTCAAATTCAGTTTGAGAAATAAACTGTGCATCTACACTGGATCCGGGCCCCCGATACTGATTGGTCAGAATTTTTCCAGCGCTAATTAAGTGCTGGTGAAGATGTTTCCAGGCCGAGCGCACAATTTTGCAATCCTCAAATCCATAGCCTGACTCAGTCTCTAAAATATCAAACTCTTCGGCACGCTCTTGCGCATCCATATCAAAAAAATCACTAAAGAGCCCATACTGAACAATTAATAGCGGACAGAGCAAACGTACCTCATCTTGCACTACATAAAGGGGATATTGCTCAATTGACCAGATGATCCAATTTGTTAGGACTTCAATAATGGTTGCATCTTCAAGGCCTGATTGCGCACGCAAGTCTGCCAATTGCTGTTGACAATTTATTAGATCTTCACTTGATGAGTCCTTGGGCTGATTGACACTCTTAGATTTTTTAGGTTTCTGAGTTTGCCGATAGGTATCTAGTATATGAATGCAATCGGTCACCCATCGAATTCGAGGGACAGTGGCAGCAATGTTCTGCTCTTCAAATTCTTTATCTATCTCTTGCTGCGCCGCTAGGTCTGCAATATCTTCTAATGAGGCGGGCTCGATGCCCCCATTCTTGGTAGTTCCACCATCAGCTTGACGGGATTTTTTCGATTCTTTTGACGTTAATTCTCGCGCGCTGTCTTTGGCAATAGAAATCGCTCCCAAGCGCTCTAAGTTACGTGATGGGATATCGTGGGTCTCATAATCCCCTTCTAAATAATGCCAAAGAAAAGCAGGCAAGGTACGTCGTTGGAACGCGCGACTGCTTTTAATTAACCTGGTCTTGCTGGAAAAGAAATCGAGTGCAGCTCGTATATCTTGTATTTCTTGAATGATCTGGTGACTTTTAATGGTTACTTTTTTGGACTCTTGTCTTGCTTGTTCGTTACCCAGCTGCTCACGCAAGCGATTAAAAAAAGGCTGTAGATAGGATTTAAATAAATCTGTCTTTAAGGCTGGTAATGAATTGGATTTCACAATAAGCTGCAAGAGCTTCGCGCTTAGAGGATCCGGTATCCAGCGATAAATACCCTGATCTTTGGTAGCAAAAAGATCGCGGTAAGCCAAGTCGGCTGGATCATTAGTGGATCTAGGGAGCAGTAAGCTCGAGTAAGGCTCATCGAGCGCACGTCTTTGTAAGCTTAATGTGGCAATTTGCCCTAAGAGTTTCCAGTTAGTAATGCCAGATAGGCACACTACGAAAAATAAATAGGCACCAAAGTGCTCCTCTGCCATGGATAAATCCTTGGGATTGCAGTAGATAAGTCCTTGCGAAAATCCATTGAGGAGAGTAGTTAAATGAAGATAGCTCTGCGTATCTTCTTTGGTGTAGACATTATGTTCAGGTATCGTGACGCAAAGTGCTGCTGGAATCGTAAATCCAAAATGGGTTTGCTCTTCAAAACTACTGCGCCAATCATCGGCTAGATTAAAAAGCCAATATAGGGCGGACTCATCTTTTGGGATATCAGCTAAGAGAATATTTACATAGCCAATAAAAAACTGCTTGAGATGTTCAATTTCCTCAACAGAGCGGTCTGGTAGTACGTTATAGATCTCGGGGTTGTTTTGCTCCCTACCTACTTCTATTGCTCCAGGCATATCTAAGGCTTTGCCATCATCCGCTACCCTTTTCTTTGTTTTGGTTGGCATTGCTGAAAATCCCAACAAACCCAAGGCCCACTGTTGCCCCAAGCTATCGCAAGCATCACTGGCGTCAAATTGTATCCAGATAGCTTTAACTAGACGCTCTCGAAAGTATGCCTGGATGAGTTTTGGTGTTTGTAGGCCAGGAAGGTCGCGTACCGATTTTGGCGGAGGGGTTTTGGTAATCAGTGCGTAGAGCGAAAAAGAATCATCCGTCCTAAGCTGTTCCTCATTAAGGTGTTTTTGAAACCTTGCTTGATTTGAGGTGATGGATTTTTTCTTCGGCTGGCCCTGTGTCGCCTCAGGCGCGCGGGGATCGGTAATTATCACAAGGTCCTTTTTCTAGAACTTAATCTAGGCGCTAGATCAGATGTGGGAGCGGGAGACCAAGTCAAGCTCAAAGGTTTGACTAGTACGGGGGTAAAGCCTAAGGATCCAATTACTTCTTGAAGCTTTTCTTCTATCCGCTTGGCATGCTCTACCAGACAAGTCGTGCCGAATTGATGAAAAGGTGCCGTGCCATGATTCCAGTGGCTGAGCCAAATTTGTACATCAGTTTGTGAGAGTGCAACCACTTTAGGATCAACCCAGATTGCTTCCAAACTTGATTTTTTCTGGCGACTTTTCGCGTCACTTGGCGGTGGTGGATCTTGACGTAATAAAAAAGAAATCAATTTACGAAAAAAGTTGGGCTCAACTGCTAAACGTTTTTTAAGTAGCGTTGTAAAGATAGTTGATCTCATGGGGATTACAGAGAACTCTTTTTTCTTTTTCAATTCTCGGCCCCGAGCGAGAATTGGACTCTCTTCTATATAAAGCAGGGTACCGGCAGCGTAGGAAATTTGATTTTTGATGGCCCATTGCTCAACTATCCCAGCAATCTGTGCATAGTTCCTCATGGCTTCTTGGAGCTTGTTTGATACTTTAGCAATTCGATTTTTATCGCCTAGTAGGCCTGTCTTATCTTGCAAAATGGTTAATCCATAAATGGGATCAATGGCCTTGATATCGCCATAGGGAATATGGTGAGGTCTATGAGAGGTTTCGCAGCAATACCACAGAGCCATGTATAGACTATAGGTATTCATCCATACCCTGAAAGTATCCCATTGGGCTCGATTGTTGATGACAAGAGGGCGAGGCTTTAACTCTTCTTGGAGTTGCAAAATAAATTGCGCCACCGCTTCTGGTTTTAATAAACCAGTGGCGCCAAAAATGAGGCGTTTAGTCGAGGGTAGGAATTTACGTTTGTTTTTGGTAAATAGGCCGGTTCGATCCGATAGGGTGTACTGAAGTCCAGTCCAAGTATTTGGCTTGGCAGCTTGAGCTTTCTTATATGCATCGTGAGTGTAATAAAACAAGGCAGCAGCTTGAGACTTTGGGGAACTCCAATCGAGCATATCGACAAAAATAATCTCCACCCCAGAGGATATGATTGCGCCCCTAGAAAATTGTCGAATCTTTCCAAAGCTCACCATCCGCTTACCTTCTGCTTGAAAAAGCCCAGTGGTATCTTGGCTAATCTCTACATCATTTTTTTCGCTATTAAATTTTTTGAGCAAAGCGATGCACTCATATTTAATAGGCGATTTTTCTGATTCGGTAAAAAGGGGCATTAATTTAGCTATGGGCAGTTCGGTATTGGTGCTCGTGCTTTTGCGTGACACTCTTAATTTTCGCGATAGCTTCAAGAGTTCTTTAATTAGTCCCGACTGATCCGTAAAGGCTACCGCTGCACTGTGCTGTTGATAGTGTGCAGAGCGCTGGATATTGGCATGTTCTTTTAAAGACCTTACTGGAATGGGATAGACCCAGATTGGCAGGAGTTTATCTTTGTAGCTGGCCTGGCAAATGCGTAGTGGGATTCTTTGCTTTTTGGATACTTGGGGGCCAACTTTATCCACTACCGAACCTATCATAAATCGTTCATTGCCCTCTAACCATTTTTCATTTTGCTCAGGGCCAATTTCGATGCTTAAGGCCATATCTAAATCCACCCCCAAGAGGATGAGCACTTCAAGAGTGAGGCTGGCTTTAAAAGTGAGTAAATTGCTTTCAGGAAGCTGGCGCTGAGTTTTTAAGAAACTCATGAATTCGTCCATTTCGGCTCGTGTACACGCACCACCATCCCAATGCAGTTGTTGATTTAAGGAGGCAATCAGACGTTGTTGGTAGCGGACATGTTGATCGAGTTCTAATTTGGCAGCGCGCACATCTTCGCCGAAGAGCACCTTAAAGCGTGGCCTATCCTGCTCTTCTTCACTTGGATCTTCTCCCGCATCTTCAAATTGGTCGATTTCTTCGTCCGTTAGCTCACTGAGAACATCAATAACCTCGACCTCATGACCATAGAGCGTCTCCTCATATTCGGCAACTTTTGCTAACTCCTGCCAATAGTGACGGCCTTTGTTACGTTGTTTTATAGTGGTACGCGAGGATCGAGGGCCTCCGCCTCCACCCCTATGAGTGATCCGCGGATAGGCAAAAAATTGCAGGAGTTGAAGTAATTTCTTTTGTGCAATCGATTCCTTTTTACCCATCAAGAGGAGTTGATGCCTGCACCCTTCTATAAACTGGCCATAACTTTTTTTCTGCAGTAGTGCTTTCATGGTTGCGGGCATGAAAGCATCCTCCCATTGCCGAGACCATTCCCGATCAATTCGATCAATCTGAGTTAACTTTGATCTACCAGGTAAGAAATTAATAGAGCAGTTTAGAAACTGGTAAGGGTCAGCAAACTGGCGCTCATTCTCATCAATAGACTTTTCAGCTTTCCCATTGCCCGCACTTGAATTGGTAGGGATCCGACGTTCCGATTCTCGAATGAGGATGTATCCCGCTAGGCGGGCGTATTCTGATTCTTGTTCCCGGCGTATCGTTGGTGATACGCCTTCCTGACTTGGGTCATTCAGAATGATGGCATTTAAAGGATTATTACTAACTCCTTTGTGTAGCAGTGGGTTGACAAATCCTTTGGCGTCCTCATGATCACCGCTTCCCATGGATCCCGATAATGGTGAGTGCGCTAAGTTCTCTGGCCGAATGGCGTAACCGTCAAAGAGAATGTTTACTTCTCCATGATGTTCGGCGCGATACGTTTTGATATTGTCTAAGCAGGTCTTGGCCGTGCGCAATAAGCTATCCCAAGGAATTTGCTTCTTACTGTCATAGTCCTTAGTGGCCTGTGCTATGAATTCCCATTTGAGGAGTGATTCGGTAAACGCGTAGCAGTTGGGAATGGGTCTAAGAAACCAGATCAATTGCCGGAACTCGAAATCTGGCTCGCCCAGTTCAATTAAGGCAGATTCTCCATATTCTTTATGGATTGCTAAAGAGCGTGGATTGCTTAATTGATCGGGATTGCAAAATGCATCAAAGTCGCCATCAGGATAGAGTCGCCCGTAGAGCTCACGCATTTCTGGGCTGCGCGAATAGTAATGGTCGCCATCACCATTAAGGGGTGGAGGATTTGGATCTAGTGGTACTTTGCCTTTTGCTGCTGTGATGGGCTCACTCATTACTTCGGTGATTCATCCGCGCTTTCATTGAGAAAATAGTAATGCGATTATTCTGGACATTTTGCTAAGTACTTCATCTGCCCATTTGGTTTAGGATAATCCTTTACTCATACAGATTATCTTTTGGTTTGTTTGTTTAGTGGTGCTCTCATTGAAACTAAGCCCTAGGAGCCACGGCTCTAAGCCACATGCGCTGGACTTGATCTGTCATATTGTCGGGTATTAACTCCACATCGGGGTGTTCATTCGCATAGACTCTAAATAGCTCGTCTGCAAAAGCCTGTCCAATCTCTTGGACCCCCGTAAAGTCAAGAATGACCTTTTTAAAACGATCAAATCGGGCGATCAATCTTTTTGCCTGGGATCTGGAGACTAATTGCTCGTCTCCATATTGAGCTAGGCGCATTGGCACCACGGTTTTTGAGAAATCAAAATCATCAGGTGCATTCGTGTATTGAGCATAAACATCAGCTGCTGTCCTGGCGCATGACAAGTCAATATTCATAAAGACTACGGTACCGCTTGCGAAAATCCCTTTGGAATCTCTTAAAAAATCATCGCTTGATAAGGTGTCGTGATGGTATTCAAGTCCATTGGCTTTAATGCGAAATGAATCAAACATGCGTGAGGTAAAAAAGACCCCTTCGCCACTGTGCCTCGTTGGATCTGTAGTGAATTTCCCTTTCGATAGCTCAAATAGGGCTTGCCTCATATCCACTAAATGCAAAGCGTCCGCAATCTTTTTAAAAATACCGATTCCGTTATCGGAAATTGCCAGGCCAAATCGAGTCTCGGATTGCCTTGCCCAGATGAAAACCTCGTCGCCTGCAGAATGGTCTATGGCGTTATTAAGCATCTCTGTAAATCCGTGATTGACGATATTGAGTACGTTCGGAGCGAGATTAAAGTAGGGCTTAAAGTCTTTGCTCCAGACGGTATCTTCCTCTAAATCCTGGATCTTGTAGAGCTTAGTGATTTCCCGTCGATAACCAGGACTAAAGACCGGTCTGGTGGATGGCCCACTTCGGGCAATCCAGCCACCTACCTCTAACTGTTGAATGTAGTTATTTGCCGCTACCCGAGAGATCCCTAAGCGCTGTGCATAGTGACGCGTTAAATCCTGAGGGTGGTTTACAACATCCTCAGTGACGGTATCTATCAGTTCGGGGAGTTTTGAGGGCTTTGCCATAACGTTGACTATAAAGTTAAATGTACACTACTGTAAACTTAAAACGATATAACTGTAAAGTTATTTATCAGAAAGAAGTGTGCTGATCGCTTATTACGTGATTCATCTTGGGTTGTGCTTAAGTCGTGTACACGCCCTTAGATGCTTAATGGGAAGGGTATTCAGCCTCTTTTAGAGTCAAATTAAGCAAAATTACCGCAATAAATCCAAACTAATGGTGTGATATTTTGGTTTTTTAATTAGGCATTAGATGCAAAGAAGTCAATGAATATATAGGTCTATTGGCTCAAAATGGGTAACAGGGATGCTAATGCCATGTATCGAACAGTCAACAGGTGAGTGCTAACCCCATTTAAGGCCAACTTGTATTGCTTATATTCAATATGCAAAGTATAATATGTATATACAAATATATGGCGCAAGCATGAAAAATCTAATTATTAGCCCCGATACAGAAGAAAAACTGATCAAAAAACATGGTTTAAGGCGGATTGACGTAGAGCAGTGCTTTAGGAATAGGGAGCGATCTTATTTAGTTGAAACAAGACCAGAACATAAAACCGAGCCATTGAGTGAGTGGTTTATATCTGAAAACGATAGAGGTTTATTGATCAAGGTTGTTTGTATTTTTATAGAAGGCACGATTCACCTGAAAAGCGCATTTCCTCCAAATGATGAAGAGATTAGTATATACAATACAATGTCTGAAAATTACTAAAAGTGTTGGCTACCAAAAAGCAGATAATTGAAATAGAGGACAGTGATGATTACAAACGAAAAAACAAAAAAGATTGAAGCCGCTCAAGACGCTTGGGAAAGTGGCAAGTTAGGTAGGGATAGTAAATATGCCGTAGCGGCTAGCAAAGAGCATGGTGATCAAATCGATGATGCATTGGGTTTACAAATGATTTCAATTCGATTGGATAGAGAGTTGATTGATACATTCAAGCTTTTGGGTGGGAAGTACCAAATGGGCTATCAGCCTTTAATGCGGGAAGCATTAAAGCGGTTTGTCGATGGTGAGCTGAAGATGGTGGCGCTTGAGGCTTTGGAAAAACAAAGCTTAGCAAGATCAAAATCAAAGGGTGATCAAAATCCCCCCAAGAAAGAAAAGGTAGCCAAGGCTGCATAAAGTTAAAGCCCCATCAGGGGCTTTTTTATTAAGTGGAATGGTGTTTATTCGCCCAAGGACTATATAGAAAGCGTAGCAAAACATGCCATCAACTAAATTATTTAAAGAAACAGTCCGTTTAAGAATCGAGCGTGATCCTGCTTTCAGACTAGCCTTGCTTCAAGAGGTGTTCTCTGCTTTACATATGGGGGATATGTCTCTTGGAAAAGCCATACTTCGAGACTTACTTATCCACAATTAGTCTTGAAAGTTAGGCTCGCTATGGAGCATTAGCAAACCATTACCTGCATCGTTTTCTTCTTTTGCGCTGATCCAATCAGTAATGCCTGATCTGCTTTGATTGACTCGTGGTGCACTCTAGAGCTTTCCACCTTATCTGAGGGCTGCATGC
>CAIOIX010000225.1 GCA_903858445.1 uncultured beta proteobacterium | reverse complement strand
CTCATCCCTTGCTTAACAGTATTCGCTCAGCTGCCCAGTACGCAATACTCTGAGGGTGTTGCGTACATCTCTGGTGGGGTTGGTGAAGAAGAGTCTATTGCGATTTTGTCTGAGGCTAAACAATGGCCGTTAATGCTGGAGCTTTCTCAGATTGAAAATGGACGAGGGATTTGGATCTTTGGCGCAAGTATCAAGATTGCTAATACACAGAAAAAAATCATCTTTGATGCTCAGGCAGATGGTCCTTATATATTGATCAATATTGAGCCTGGTGAATATATTTTGCAAGCAAGCTATCAGGGCGTTGAACAAAAGCGAGCACTTTCTATAAAGGCTGGCCAGCCACAAAAGGCATCTGTCTTCTGGAAGTGATGCCTGAGATTGATTCTTAATCTTTGAGCAGTCAAATTCTAAGCCTTCAAGCTTAAATTGTTGCGCTGCCATATAAGCTAAGTACTCTTTTTTGAGCTATAGTTTTAGAAGGTTAATAAAAATACAACTGGAGACTGATTTATGCGCATTCATTCATTAAAAAGTTCTGTAGGCGCCACCCTCATTGTGGGCTTATTACTAGCTTTGACATCTAGCGTACAAGCGCAGGCACCTGCAACAAGTGGCGCTCAAGGAAAAACCGAATTATTGTGGTTGGGGCAGGCGGGCTTTCGGATTAAGAGCCCTAATGGAAAGATGATTCTGATTGACCCATGGATTACTGGGGGGCCTAAAACACCCCCAATGTATAAAACCGATTTAGCTGCGATTGGGCCCATCGATTTGTTATTGGTAACGCATGCACACGTTGACCATCTTGGTGATGCTCCAGCGATTGCCAAGATGAATAACACCAAGCTTTATGGTCCAGCCGATATGGTTACGCCTTTGACTACCTTGGGAATTTTGCCGCCAGATCTTGGACATCGTTTCAATAAGACTGGCAGTGTCACTCCATTACCAGGCGTTAAGGTAACTGCAGTCCAAGCAGAGCATTCTTCATTATTGGTTTGGAAAAATCCAGCCACTGACAAGATGGAATCTCATCCTGCTGGCGAGCCAATGGGTTACATCATTCAGCTAGAGAATGGCTTCAAGATTTGGCATATGGGTGACACCGGTCTCTTTAGTGATATGAAATTCATTAGCGAGCATTACAAACCTGATTTGGTATTGATTCCAATTGGTGGCAATTTCACGATGGCGCCAGAAGATGCTGCTTATGCATTGCGTACTTGGATTAAACCAAAGATGGTGATCCCAATGCATTACGGCTCTAACCCAATGACTAAGGGTACTTTGGCTGAATTCCAAGAGGCGATGAAGGGAAGCTCTATCAAGATTATTCCCATGACTGAGGGTGAGACAGTTCAGTTTTAACGCATCCTAGGTATCGAGTAGTCATTAAACCCCCGCACTTTGTACGGGGGTTTTTCTTTGAGGAGCTTCTTAATAAATCTCTGGCTCTGGAACAGGTGCCCCAAAGGCAGTTTCCAGAAAATCAAAGTCACAGCCATCTTCGGCCTGAAGAATATGCTTGCTAAACATCCAGCCGTAACCACGCTCATATTTGGGTGGTGGTGGTATCCAGCCTGATTTTCTGGAGGCTAATTCAGCATCAGAAACT
>CAIOIX010000224.1 GCA_903858445.1 uncultured beta proteobacterium | reverse complement strand
TGCGAAATACCTAATCAAGCGCTATTCCTTTTATCTTGGTGGTGACCAGCCACATGTCACTTGGACTGAGCGCTTTCGCTCCAGTTGTGGTGCATTTGTGGGATTGATGTTAGTGCTTACTATTGCTAAGTACCTTGGAGAGCTGAGTGGCCTTGATGAATGGCTCATGGCATCTTTGGGCGCTAGTGCACTTTTGGTTTTTGCTTTACCAGGTAGTCCGATGGCTCAGCCTTGGGCGGTGATTGCTGGAAATACTCTATCGGCCTTGGTTGGTATTACAGCAGCCAAGCTCATTAGCGAGCCACTTCTTGCAATGCCGATTGCTGCATCCTTATCGATTTTAGGGATGTTTGTTTTGCGTTGCCTGCATCCCCCAGCCGCTGCTGTGGCATTAATTGCGGTGTTAGGCCACGTGATGAACTACCGCTATGCCTTTTTTCCAGTCATGATCGATTCAGTTTTGCTGGTTCTGGCGGGGGCTATTTATAGCAATATGACTGGGAAAAAGTATCCCAATCACCTTGCAAGATAGTGTTAATGCATGAAATGAGGTCTTTTTAGGCTTAATTTAGCGTAAAAAGACCTAAAAGTTAATAAAAGTAGTTAATCACTTCATTTTAGTTGCTGCAATCGAGACGATACAGTCTTTAATGCTGTAATTTTGGTATTTACCGGTGTTTTCTTTGCGAAGGGATTGGGAGCATTCTGAAACAGAGTTGCGGATATTGATTTTTGGGATATTGTTTGATGTCATTTTTGACTCCTAGGTTCTTGTTTCAAAAAAGTCGCATGAACAGCTTGTCATCGACTTTAAGGCGCGCTTATATTACGCAGTCACCCATTCTAATTAATTTTCAAATGGCAGGATGCCTTTAAAATCCAGAATTAAATAGTTTGATGCAAACAAATACTAAAAGCGAGCATTCATCGATGACCCAAGTATTGCCAGTAATTCTGTGTGGAGGCTCGGGTACTCGGCTTTGGCCACTATCACGTGCCGGCTTTCCAAAGCAATTTTTGGTTTTATCGGGCGATGAATCAAACAAGAGTCTTTTCCAACAGGCCATTGAGCGCATCCATTCCATTGCAAATGCCGACATCAACTTGGGTGCTACCTTAATCGTCACCAATGAAGAGCACCGCTTTTTAGCCTTAGACCAGATTCGTGAGTTAAAGAATGAATCAAAACAACTTAAAGCCACTTTATTGCTTGAGCCCTCCGGCAGAAATACTGCCCCCGCATTAACATTAGCAGCGTTTTGCGCACTAGAGCAGGGCGACCCAATCTTAGTAGTGACGCCAGCCGATCAAACCGTTCAAGATAGCGACGCCTTTACAAAGGCGCTCACGCAAGCAGTTCATATTGCGCAAGAAGGGGCTATTGCCATTTTAGGCATTGCACCTACTGCTCCTGAAACCGGTTATGGCTATATCAAGACCCAAAATCAAATCGCCACAAAAACTGCTGGTGAATATACCGTTGAGCGTTTTGTGGAAAAGCCAGATACTGCAACGGCAGAACAATATTTAGCAGAAGGGGGCTACTTTTGGAACGGTGGCATGTTTGTTCTTAAAGCCAGCGTTTGGTTAGCCAGCCTAAAAGAGTTTCGTCCTGACATCTTCGTCGCCACTGAAAAATCTTGGCAAGCAAAAGCCCAGGATGATTCTGGTGACGCACTCTTTGTGCGTCCAGGTAAAGAGGCATTTAATGCTATTCCCAGCGAGTCGATTGACTATGCTGTGATTGAAAAATGCCCAGGATCGAAATTTGCGATCAAGATGGTCTCACTCGACGCGGGTTGGAATGATTTAGGTGCTTGGGATGCCGTATGGCAGGTAGGTAAGCAGGATCAAGATGGTAATGTCACCAATGGCGATACCTTACTCGCCAATACAAAGAACTCTTTAATACACGCCAGTAGTCGTTTAGTGAGCGCAGTCGGTGTTGAGAACCTCATCATTGTGGAAACTGCTGATGCAGTTTTAGTTGCCGATAGAGCTAACAGCCAAGATGTTAAGAATATTGTTGGCCAGCTAGAGGCTCAAAAGCGCGAAGAGAAGAATCTGCATCGCAAAGTGGCTCGCCCTTGGGGTTGGTACGACAGCGTTGATGAGGGTGAGCGCTTTAAAGTCAAGCGCATTCAGGTCAAGCCGGGAGCAAGCCTGTCATTGCAAATGCACCATCACCGCGCTGAGCATTGGATTGTGGTCAAAGGTGCTGCAGAAATCACCAATGGTGATCAAGTGATCATGCTCACAGAAAATCAAAGTACTTATATTCCGCAAGGGCAAACACATCGCTTAGCAAACCCGGGAACAACACCGCTCGAAATTATTGAAGTGCAATCAGGTAGCTATTTGGGTGAAGACGATATTGTGCGTTTTGAAGATACGTATGGACGCAACTAATTAAAGTAACAACAAAGTCAACAGTAGAGAAAAGTAAAACATGACAAGTATGAATACAAAACAAAAAGTCGCCCTCATCACTGGTATTACTGGCCAAGATGGCTCTTACCTTACCGAGTTTTTGTTAGAGAAGGGCTACATTGTTCACGGCATTAAGCGTCGCGCTTCTTCATTTAATACCGACCGCATTGACCATCTTTATCAAGATCCCCACGTCAATCATCGTGATCTGATTTTGCATTATGGTGATTTAACCGACACTAGCAATCTGGTGCGGATTATTCAAGAGTGCCAGCCTGATGAGATCTACAACTTAGGTGCGCAGTCACACGTAGCCGTTTCTTTTGAATCACCTGAGTACACCGCTGATGTTGATGCCATGGGCCCACTTCGAATGTTGGAAGCCATCCGCATCTTAGGCTTAGAAAAGAAAACCCGTTTTTATCAAGCATCCACTTCCGAGCTCTATGGCTTAGTACAAGAAATCCCCCAAAAAGAAACCACCCCGTTCTACCCAAGAAGCCCGTATGCAGTAGCGAAGATGTATGCCTACTGGATTACTGTGAACTACCGTGAAGCCTATGGCATGTATGCGTGCAACGGCATCCTCTTTAATCATGAGTCCAAACGCCGTGGTGAAACCTTTGTCACTCGCAAAGTAACCCGTGGATTAGCGAATATCTCCCAGGGTTTAGAGAAGTGTCTGTTTATGGGTAATATCGACGCGCTGCGTGACTGGGGTCATGCTAAAGACTATGTACGCATGCAGTGGCTCATGCTGCAACAAGACAAGCCAGAAGATTTTGTGATTGCTACTGGGGTGCAGTTTACCGTTCGTGAATTTATTATCCGTAGTGCTAAACAGTTAGGCATCACTCTCAAGTTTGAAGGGACTGCCGAAAATGAAAAGGCCATTGTTGCTTCTATTGAGGGCGACAAAGCGCCCGCACTCAAAGTAGGTGATGTCATTGTGCAGATCGATCCACGCTACTACCGTCCTACCGAAGTCGAAACCCTCTTAGGTGATCCTACTAAGGCTAAAGAAAAGCTTGGCTGGGTTCCAGAAATTACGCTCGATCAAATGATCGTCGAGATGGTGGCCAATGACTTAGAAAAAGCCAAGCAACATGCCTTATTAGAAAAGCATGGTTATTCAGTAGCGGTTGGCAAAGAGAATTGATTTACCCAAAAAATAAAAATTAAGTAAATAAAGAAAAGTATGACCCAAGAGTTCAGTCAAAAGATTTATGTAGCAGGCCATCGTGGCATGGTGGGGTCCGCAATCGTGCGCAATCTGCAGGCTAAGGGTTTTAGCAATTTCGTAACAAGAACTCACGCAGAACTGGATTTAACCAATCAAGCGAAAGTAGCAGCCTTCTTTGAAGCTGAAAAGCCAGATCAAGTGTATTTAGCTGCGGCGAAGGTGGGCGGCATTCATGCGAATAATACTTTTCCGGCTGAATTTATTTACGATAATTTGATGGTGCAAAACAACGTCATTCATCAGGCATTTCTGAGTGGCGTTCAAAAACTCTTATTTTTAGGATCAAGTTGCATTTACCCTAAGTTGGCAACACAGCCGATGAGTGAAGATGCGCTGCTGACAGGAAAGTTGGAGCCAACGAACGAACCTTATGCGGTGGCGAAAATTGCCGGCATCAAGATGTGTGAGAGTTATAACCGTCAATATGGCGACTCGCATGGAGTTGATTACCGCTCGGTCATGCCCACTAATTTATATGGCCCTGGCGACAACTACCATCCAGAAAATAGCCATGTGATTCCGGCGCTCATCAGAAGGTTCCATGAGGCTAAGGTTGCCAATGTGCCTGAGGTGGTGATTTGGGGTACGGGAACACCGAGGCGAGAATTTCTCTATGTTGACGATATGGCTGCAGCCTCCGTATTTGTGATGCAGTTAGATAAAGCGACCTATGACAGTCAAACAATGCCCATGCAAAGTCACATTAATGTGGGCTTTGGGTCAGATGTCACTATTGCGGAACTGGCAAAAGCGGTTGGTGCTGCAGTGGGCTATCAAGGTAAGATTGGCTTTGACTCGACTAAGCCTGACGGGGCCCCACGTAAGTGGATGGACTCAAGTCGCTTAAATCAACTGGGTTGGAAAGCTCAGGTGAACTTAGAGCAGGGGCTAGAGCGAGCCTATAACGATTTTATTGGTGCATAGGTGGCGGGTCAGCCTTCACCAGCCTTGATCGATGAGGTGATTTGCGTTTGTTGTAAACGCGATGCGCTCACTTGGAAGGTAGCCTCGCAATACATCGTTCGCTTTATTGCGGCTAAGCGGAACAAGGTCTACGTCCCAGATGGGGAAGTGGATTTTTTTAAGTCGATTACCCCTAGTGCTTTTGAGGTAGTAGGAGAGTCGATCTTTACCCAGCATTTTGCGGGTGAGATTAAGCGGCGCCTGCCCACCAGAATTGCAGATCAGTTTGGCTGGTATCTGCAGCAGTTGATTAAGTTGTATGCAATCAAAGCTTGCAACCCAAATGAGGTCGTTTTAATTTGGGATGCCGATACAGTGCCGATTCGACCCTTAAGTTTTGTCGATGCCCAAGGAAAATTGGTTTATTACAAAAGTGATGAACATCATCCGCCTTATTTTGAAACGATTGCACGTTTATTGGACCTTCGCAAAAAAGTCGACTTTTCCTTTATTGCCCAGTGTTTTGTGCTGAAAGCTTCTTGGTTTGGGGATTTTTGTCGCCAGCTCGAGGAAAGGCATCAAACAGGGTGGGTTAAGGCTTTGTTAGATAGTATTGATTTTGAAGAGGGCAATGGGTTTTCGGAGTATGAGACCTTGGGGACATTTATTTCACATCACTATCCAGATCAGATTACCTATTCTGACAATCCATGGCTTAGATTAGGCAATTCAACATTGGGGCACGTTGCGTTCTTAAGTGATCGCTTAATCGCTGGCAAATTGAATCATTATGATTTTGTGAGTTTTGAGAAGTGGGATCGAGCTAAGCCATACTATAGGCGGGTAGCTATTCCGTATTTCTTGAGGGTGTTCCTGCCATCCTTGTTTCATAAAAATACCAGAGCACTATGAATCTAAAGCCGATCAAATCATCCATCGCGTTCGTACATGCTGGAGAGAATGCGCCACCAGAGTATTTGGTAGATGCCCTGATGATCGCAGCAAAGGTGGCGCCTCGCAGTGCAATTTATGTGCTGATTAATCGCCTTCATATTGCAGTCCTGCAAAGTCGACTTGCTAGGGTGGGTGTGCCCGCTCTAGAGGCAGTCCGCATTATTCCAATCGAAGACATTCCTAAAAGTAGCATTACTACAGCGTATTTTTCCAATAGCACATTGGATCGTAGTTTTAGAGAGGGGTTTTGGTTTTCCGCTTCCTACCGCTTCTTTTTACTTGCTGATTTTATGCAGTCCTATCAGATTGAAAACTGCGTTCATTTAGAAAATGATGTGGCCTTATATTTTGACCCAAGCGATAAAGTGGCGCAATTAAGGGGTTTTGCACGCTTTGCAGTACCCCTTGATCGGGTAAGGGCGATTCCAGGGATTGTGTGGTTTAAAGATGCGCAGATTGCTAAGGAGCTTGCGCTGCACATCTCAAGCCAGTCTGAAAAAAATGATATGGACTCTTTGGGGGAGTTTTGTTTGCGCAAGGATCTGGACGTTCGGCCTTTGCCCACGCTGCCTTTGGCATACGCAAAGAGCCAGGGCTTGGACTTAGAAAAATATTGCGCAGGGATTGATGTTTTTGGCGGTATTTTTGATGCTGCTGCTATCGGGCAATACCTTGGTGGCGTTCATTGGATGAATGATCCGAATCAGACCCGTTTCTTCACTAATGAAAGCAGTGATTTGGATATGCGGGAGTGTGAATTCTCATGGGAGCGAGATCATTATTTCCGCTACCCCACCATTGCATTTAATTGCGAGAGTACGAAGGTGCTTTCCTTGCATGCCCATTCAAAGGATTTATTGGGAATATCCCCCTTTAATTCGGGTGCCCCAGAAAAATTAGAGCAAATGATCACGGGGGAGCGACTCCAGGCCTTAGCTAATATCACTATCAGTTCTGCGGGTGTGACTCAATTTCATGGGCCGGACAATATCAAAACGAAGGTAGTATTGGAGATTAGTGAGGCGCCGTCGTCAAAGGCTCTCAAGAGCTCCAATGCTTCGACAGCCCCAGACTTGTCTTTTATCAAACAGTGCCAGCAGGCCAATGTGTTATTTGTGTACACCCACTTGATACCCTACTTCAAGCAATGGATAGCGCCCCGTTTAAACCAGTCATTTATTCTGATTTCGCATAATTCAGATGATGCGGTAACGATTAAAGATCTTGATTTATTAAATCATCCCCAATTGCACGCATGGTTTGCTCAGAATGGTGAATTTAGTCACAGCAAACTACGGGCCTTGCCGATTGGCTTGGCGAATAGTCAGTGGGGTGCCGAGCGCCTAGTCGCTACGTTTAAGGCGTCCCAAACCTGTCGTAAGACCAAATCCATTTATGTGAATTTCTCAGCATCTACGCATCCGGGTAGAAAAGCCATTTTTGATGTCCTTGCTGATTTACCAGGAGTGACTCAGCCTGGCCAAGTTCCATATCCGCAATATATTGCAGGCATGGCAGAACATCAGTTTTGCTTGTGCCCTCGCGGCAATGGCATTGATACGCATCGTTTTTGGGAGGCGCAGTATGTTGATTGCATTCCGATTTTATTAAAGCAGGATTGGACACAGGCCTATTCCAATTTGCCAGTATTGCTCTTGGATGCTTGGTCTGATTTGAGGTCGATCAATCTCGCCGAAAAATATATTGAGATCTCAACAACTGCGTACGATCGATCCTCTTTGACCTTAGATGTTTATCGCAAGAAAATAAGTTTTCTGGAAGAGCAAGAATGAGTTTTCGAAATTCCAATCTAAAGCTGGCCATTAAAAATCTATTTGTACCAATAGCTCAGGATATCGTGGTGATCGAGCCTCATCTTGGCTTGGGTGATGGCTTAATTTCTTTGGGCTTGGTGCGGGCCTTAGTGTCACGTGAGCCTAAGACCCGCTTTTACTATGCCTGTCGCTCTAACTGCTACCATTCCTTAGCTTGGATGTTTCAGGATCTGAATAATATTTTTCTTTTTGTGATTGAGAGTGGTCGAGAAGCACGTCAAATGGCCGATTTTTTAAATGCACGCTATTTACCCTTAGGTGTGAACAACGTTGATATCAAACGTTTTGATGGCTACTTTTATCAGCAAAATCAAGTGCCTTTTGAGCAGCGTTGGCAAAGTGCAGCTGTACCGGCCGGATTGCAATCTGAAGCCCTCTTTGAGCGGCTGAATCCCAATCATGAGCCCTATATATTGGTTGCCAATCATGAATCAACTTCTACTTGTCATGACTTGAAAATTCCCAATCTTGGGAATAAAAAAGTGATCTACGTACATCCAGCCACAAATAATATTTTTGACTGGACTAAGTTAGCCTTGCTGGCCGATGAAATTCATGCAATTGATAGCTCATTTGTACATTTTCTAGAAGGCTTGTTCTATCAAGACTCTTCTAGGTCATTCTTAAAGCCTTTTTACTTTCATCTGGCGCGCCAAACTCAAACCCAATTCACACGTCTGTTGCCCTGGGAAGAAGTTCATTATTGATGCCCTATCTTTAGAGAATGGCTTTTAGATCGGCTAAGTCCACTGTTATTGAGGTGGAAAATGGGTGGTGACTTTCTGTTTTGCTGGGCCGACATTCGATGTCATGGCTCAAGTAGTCTTTGTAGGCGTTATAAATTCCACCACCTGCAAACTCGCTAGCGCTCAACTGATTCCACCCAGGGGCACTGAGAACATAAAAAGGTTTGTTACGCCCAATCAGAATGTTGTGCGTAATGGAACCATTTTCAGATATGACTACTTGAGCATCACGCAAAATGGCTAAGGTTGCTTCAAAGCCATGGTTTTTAGGATTAAGAATATAAACATTCTCAGACCTTAAAAATGAGATCACCTCTTCTATATTTTCAATACGCTCAGAACGTCCACTGGTTAAAAAGACTTTTTGGGGTTTAGTGGGTAATGAAGAAGAGGCCTCCCAAAATAGCTGACTGCATAAGGATAAATTTTGCCAAGGGCTAATGCGTGGCAAAAGACAGGCGTTAGAAAAAATGACATTATGTGTAAAAGCTTGCTGTGAGTCGATTTTTTGTAAGCGTGATTGCTTTCCATATCGGTTGATGATCTCATCATATTGATTGGGTGCAATAAAGAATAGTTTGCGATTTTCGGTGGGTGCTAGCTTGGATAGCGCAATGATGGCCCCCAGGCAATCCCCTGTGAAGTGACCAAAGTGGGTGGTGTAGTAGGGCAATAGCAATGCAGGTTCATCTATGACGATAGTGGGTTTGTTCCCCGCTGCCTTTAGGCTGCCGCGCATGTCGCCCAAAAAGTGGTGGGTGTAATGGTGGCCGACATTGTTTTCTAGGGCAATCGTGGCAAAAGATGGATTGCTAGAATCGGCGCTCTCCCCAAAAGCAAAAGAGCGTAACTCAATGCGAGTTCCTGTGGGTGGAATTTGAAGCTGATGAAGATCAAAAATAGCAATGGGCAAGAAGGGTGTTTTGCTATCGCGCAGCCCGCTGATCGATTCCTTGAGCTCAAGGCCCTTAAAGCAATTCGTGAGTTTTTCTAATAAGGTATTTAAGAGGGCAGGGTATCTCATGGTCTTGTGGGCATCCTTATGTAGTAATGAACCTAGCAAGGCACTGAAAATTCAAGGTTAAGAGTAGGGTGAGATTCTAGGGTTTGTAATACACTTGCTCTGCCAGCAGTCAAATGCTAACAAACTATTAGGTTTTTCATTTTATGGCTGATCAAATGAGTGTTCAGTATCCCTATTCGGCGAATTTGCGTTCTGAAGTTTCCTTCTTTTTGCCAAATGACTACGGGCGCGTTTTAGAGATCGGGTGCAGTTACGGCACGTTCCGAAAAAACCTGTCTTCCGCCCATGAATATTGGGGGGTAGAGCCAAATGCAACCGTGGCAGAAGTCGCTAGGCAAAATTTAGATACGGTGCTAACCGGTTTTTATGATGGCATCGCCAATCAGTTACCAGATCATTACTTTGACCTGGTCATTTGCAATGATGTCATTGAGCATTTGGCAGACCCCGACCAGTTTTTAGAGGCCATTAAAAGCAAGATGAGCCCAGGCGCTTATCTTGTCGGATCCATTCCCAATGTGCGCCATATCTCTAATTTAAAGAGCTTATTGATTGATAAAGACTGGCAGTATGAAGATGCCGGCATTTTGGATCGAACCCATCTCAAATTTTTTACTGAGAAAAGTTTACGAAAGTTGTTTTCCGAACATCAATTTGAAGTAGAGGCGCTTTCGGGCATTAATGATGTTTCCTCTCGAGGTTTTTTCCCTAGGATATTCTCAAAAGTACTGTATTTGATTTTGGGTAATGATGTTCGCTACATCCAGCTGGGGTTTAGGGTCCGGCTCAAGCCATCTACCCCTTCGCCTTTAGGTGATTGCCTGTGACTGCAGTTAGCACAAGGGCTCCGGTAAGGATGGTAGATGTAAGGCCGCAGACCCCCAAGGAGGTACTCGGTTTGCAGGCTTTTTTCTTTGCCGTGCTTTATGCTATTTGGGCTCTGCCTGAAACCATTCTGATCCGCCATGTTTGTCTAATTGCCGGTGCCTTACTCAGTCTGTGGACCATTTATCAATATCGACACAGCTTTTTTCAAAAGCGCGCTATTCCAGCTTGGCTGATAGCGGCACTTTTTGCTTGGGCTACTTTCCACCTCTTTTTCCTATCGAACGATTTTGCTGCGCAGTATGAGGAATACACCAGCATTTGGAAACGCACGGCTTTGGGCGCTGTTTTTGCGCTTGGTTTTGGATTAGCGCTAGCCAATACCGACCTAAATATCAAGGCTCAAAAGGCGCTTTGGGCCCTCATTTATCTGGGATTGCTGGCGCCCACCCTCATTTACATTGCGAAGTATGTTTTCACTTTCTATGGGGTACAAAAGGGCTGGGCAGTTCCTGACTACTGGAAGCTGTATTACGGCTCACTCCCGTTTTATATCCCCAAGACCGCATATGTCTGTTTTTGTCTGCCCACTCTGGGTATTGCTCTTGGCCAATTAGCCCGCAATATTCATCAACATCAGCCATTTAAATGGGCTAATTTGGTATACCTGGCCACCATTCCTGCAGTCTTGTTTGTGTTCTACGGTGAGAACATTAAAAACGGGGTGGTCTATAGCGCTGCGCTTCTCCTGCTCTTTTTGGGGGTGCTGGTGTTTCGCAACTTTCGCCACTATTGGGCCATTAAATTGCTGGTGTTGGGGGTGGTTTTAGCCATCGGCGTCCTCTTTGTGGCCAATAGCCTTCAAACCAATGATTCTTGGAGAACCTTTAGTGCTGACGCTAAGATCGCCAGAGACACCCAAACCTACCAGCAGTGGAAATACAACGGCGAAAAGGGTTACCCCAATAATGAGCTGGGGACCATGGTCTCAGTCACCAACTACGAACGCATAGCCTGGGCAAAAGAGGGCATCAAGTTAGCC
>CAIOIX010000223.1 GCA_903858445.1 uncultured beta proteobacterium | reverse complement strand
CCACATGACTGACAGATATAAACCGTTTTTACCTTAGCCAAAGTATTGCCCTTTTGTATAGCCGCTTGATATCAGCCGAGATTAATCGAGCTGTGTGCCTGCTTTGTTTTCTTGTGCGCGCTTAGGCGCATCCTGACGGCGCTGCTCTCTATCGGCTGCACGAGTTGCTGCCTCCTTTTGCTTTTCGTCATACTCGCGTTGATTGGCAGTGCGCTCAGCAGCCTTTTCTGGAGCTGCACGCTCAGCAGCTCGCTTAGCGTCGCGCTGATCCTTCAGGCTCTCACGCAATTTACGCTGAACCTCATGTAACTCCACTTCTTGCGCCCTAATGGGATCGATCTCTTTACGGTAATTAGCCCGAGCACTACCTAAGCAGTAATTAACCCAATAGTTTTGATAGCAGTCGGATGAAGCCTTTTCCCAGCGATATTTTGCCCAGTCACGCTGAACCTCGAGCTCATTCTCAATCTTATCGAGCTGCTCTAATTGATCTTCTTCAGCAGGAGTGGCTAAAGCCACGCCACTCAATGAACAGACGAGCAACAATATCCCAATGAATATTTTTGAGTGGAGAGGGCTAATGACTCTCAAATCTCTACTTTCGCACCTAACTCAACCAAGCGGTTAGCCGGAATCTTAAAGAAGTCTGATTGACGACCCGCATTTTGGTACATCCAGGCAAAAAGGGCCTCGCGCCAAAGAGCCATTCCAGGAAGTTCTGTTGGCACAACAGTATCTCGCGATAAAAAGAAGGATGTATTCATTTCATCTGTCTTCAGACCAAATTGGGATTCGAGCAAATGCAGAATGTGACTGGAATCTGGAGTTTCCTTGAAGCCATACATCGCCCGGATAAGATAGATATTAGGACCCAACTCTTTTAGAGTAATCCGTTGATCATCATTTACGTATGGGACATCCCAAATGCTGACCTTTAGAAAGAAAACTCGCTCATGAAGTACGTGATTATGTTTTAGGTTGTGCAACAAAGAAACAGGGACGTAATCAACGTGCGCCGTTAAAAAAATCGCAGTGCCCTCCACGCGATGAGGAGGGTTTTTTAATAAAGAAGTAATGAAGTCATCCAATCGTATGCCCCCATCGACGGCTCGTGCCCGCAAAATTTGACGGCCCTGGTACCAAGTCATCATCAACAAGAATCCAACGGAACCTACAATTAGAGGGAACCAGCCGCCCTCCATCACCTTGCTTAAGTTGGATGCAAAAAATCCAATGTCAACTGCTAAAAATAATCCAATTACTGTACTGACTAAAACTACATTCCATTTCCATACCGCTTTCATAACAACGGCAGCTAAAAGGGTTGTCATCAGCATCGTAGTTGAAACGGCAATACCGTAGGCAGAAGCTAAGCTCTCGGACTTTTTAAAGCCAAGCACAATTGCAATCACAATTGCGCACAAGATCCAGTTAATGAAAGGAACATAAATTTGCCCCTTTTCTTTTTCTGAAGTGAAAAGAATCTTCATGCGCGGCAAGAAGCCCAGCAAAATAGCTTCGCTCGTCATAGAATAAGCACCCGAGATACATGCTTGGGAAGCAATAACGGTCGCAACTGTCGCTAAAATCACCAGTGCAAAGGTATAGGACTCCGGGACCATTAAGAAGAAAATATTGGACAAAGTCTCTGGCTGAGTTAAAAGCATAGCTCCTTGACCAAAATAATTTAAAAGCAAGCAAGGCATTACCAATAAAAACCAAGCATATTTGATCGGCTTGATTCCAAAGTGGCCCATATCTGCGTATAGAGCTTCGGCACCTGTCAGCACCAAGAAAATTGATCCAGTCACCACGAAAGCAACTGCAGAATCCTTCAGCATAAAACTGATGGCATACACAGGATTTAGCGCATACAAAATTTCAGGCGCATTTTGAATTTGATACAAGCCCATGACTGCAAGAGAGCCAAACCATATCAACATAATTGGCCCGAAGAGAGTTCCGACCGCGCTAGTACCCTTCTTTTCGAAAATAAATAAACAAAGCAGAATACCAATGGTAAGCGGGAGTATGTAAGGTATAAAACTAGTCGAGACCACCTCAGTGCCCTCAATCGCAGATAACACTGAAATAGCGGGGGTGATAACCGCATCACCATAAAACAGACACGCTCCTAGTACGCCAGTAATAATCAATACTAGTGAGCGCTTAGAACCTGACTTTGCGGTTCTCATTGCCAGAGCCATTAAGGACAAAATTCCGCCTTCACCATGGTTATTAGCGCGCATTACAAATAAAACATACTTAAGCGAAACCACGACAACAAATGCCCAAAAAATCATTGAGATCACACCAAAGATAGATTCTGAGTTCATTGGAATACCATGCTGGGGATCAAAGCATGCCTTAAGTGCATAGAGTGGACTAGTTCCAATATCACCAAACACAATCCCGATTGCACCGAGCGCAAGAGCGGCTAAGCCACCCTTTTTCTTTTCTTCTACATATTTAATGTCCACTGGACGCAGTAAATCAGATTGAGAAAACTCCGGATTGCTAACTGACATGATTCATCCTTATGCGAAATTAATATTTGTGCACTTGTTGCGTGGCAATATATTACTCCTTATGCAGCTTGGCGAAGAGCGCTATTTAGCCCTTAAAAACGCTTTATTTATGCACCAATTAAAGGTAAACCTCGACAGAGAGGCCCTAAAAATGGTAGAATCTCAGCTTCAGACGCGGGGTGGAGCAGTCTGGCAGCTCGTCGGGCTCATAACCCGAAGGTCGTAGGTTCAAATCCTGCCCCCGCAACCAGTATTACAGCTCTAAGCCCTTATTTAATAAGGGCT
>CAIOIX010000222.1 GCA_903858445.1 uncultured beta proteobacterium | reverse complement strand
CTGGCATGCCAGCTTCGGCTTGCTTAAGGATGGCCATGATTTGGCTATCGGTAAAGCGGGAGGTTTTCATAGAATTTCCTTTAAATCAAACAACTTAGAAATTCTACTTTTAACTCAGGTTAAGGGGCGGGGGTATTACCATAGCTATTCATATTCGCAAAAAACGGATGCTTCAATTAACAAGAAATAAGTAGAACATGCGTAGGACCTACACACCCTTTCTCCAGCCCCAGGCGCACTATATGACATATCTCTTGGTACCCTACTAGAAAATACGCCGTTGTCCTCCCACTACCCCCGCGCCAGCAGCAACCAGGAATTCAAACAAATGAAAAACGATCCCAAAAAATAATAATTCTTAGTAAGATTAACAGGACTACCTTTGTGATTGCTTTTTAGAATAAGTAAAACAATGAACGAAATCCATCCTCATAAAGCCTATCTAGCACAACGATTTAATGTAAGAATGGTTTCTGCATCTAAAGAAGAGCTGCTTATCCTTGAGAAATATGGGTGCTGGCTTCAGGCCTTACAAAATGGTTCTATAAAACCCGAAACTCTAATGCAAAAAAAGTTTGTTGAATTTTGCAAACAAAAAAATAGGCAGCCCTCTGATAAGTGGCAGAGTGCATGGAATCAGTATCTTATTGATCTAGAACGTAGAAATGCATCATATCGAGCTGAGATGAAGCGCAGAGAAAAACCACTTCTTCAAAGAAAGTATCGAATACCCAATGGTTATGGCGGTTCTTATCAAGGCGGCATCTTTGTGCTTATCGGAAGTTGCCTTGCCATTCTAGCCATCCCACTTTATTTTTTAGCTTATATTGCTTTGTGGATAGTTAAATACTTTAACTGACTGATCTAACTTCTTGGTACAAGATAAGCAGGAGAAATAAATGGAATTAACTAGGTGAATTGGACTACCTACCGAGCATTGAAAGGTATACAAAAAAAAGCCCCGAAGGGCTTTATCTATATAGATCATTGGCGGAAGAGGTGGCAGTAGTAACAGAAGGTCTCTTATTGGCCGTTCTGCGACCCCCAGAACAAGAAATTAGCCCTATCTCAGTGTCTGCAGTTGGCTGCATAGTGACCATTCGACTGGATTAAACCCCGAAGACTCTACCCGACCCAAAGCGGACCTTGGCGGACAGCACCTCCGCAATGGCTTCTTTCAACCCATTCCGAACCCATAGTGACCGAGAAGTTTACGGAAGTAATCAGCCATAATTTGCTTTTGCTTCATTCATTTTTCTTTTGCTTGACGGCAAAGTCATAAACATCTTTTGCGGCAGCGTCTGCTTTTTCTGCCAACATAATCCAGTCTATATCGTTCTTGCTTCGGGCAGCCATATGCGATGATTTCGCAGCTATGTAGGCAAGCAAGGCAAGGCTTTCATTAGCCAGTGATTGAGCATTCGCATCCTTAGCCACTTCCTTGGTAAGGACTTCTAATATTTTTGCCTTCTTATTCGCATCAAGTGCCTGCAATTGCAATACATCAATTTCAGAGGTTAATAATTTAATCTTGCTTTGCAAATTTGATATGACGCTTTCGATTTGTGACTCAGTCATATGCCCTCTTTTGTAGATTTTAATTAATAGTAAATTAAGTCAAGTAAATACATGCCTGAAATAGTAAACGTGGCTATAACACTACTTCATAGAAAAAGACTTGATTACCACCCGCTTTTTTGACTCGATACATTGCCTCATCCGATAGGGCAAGCATATTCTCAAGGATGCTCTTTGGCTCAACCGATGAATATAAAAATAAGTTGTCGCCGATGCTAATTGTGCATTGCGGCGCAATCACTAGCTCTTTTTTATCATGAGTAATCTTTACAGGCATCGCAATACTGCTACGGATCTTCTCAGCAATAACCTCCACTTGGGAAGTAGCGATATTTTTATCTGGATCAAGATTGCTAAGTAGTGCTGCAAATTCATCGCCGCCTATCCTTGCAACCGTATCCGTATCTCGAATAGATTTCTTTATGCGCTCAGCTACTTCAATTAGCAATAGGTCGCCTGCCGCATGCCCATAATGATCGTTGACCAATTTAAACTTATCTAAGTCTAAAAATAGCAAAGCCGTATAGGAATTATTGCGTTTACTTGCAAGAAATATCTGACTAAACCGATCAATAAATAATCGACGGTTAGGCAGTAGAGTTAATTGATCGTAAAGCGCCTGTGCATTTGCCTTCACCAGTTCGGCAGCGCGTGCAACTCTTTCTTCGCCCTGAAAGAGAAGTTCTTTATTCGCCAGAACCAGTTCAGCCGATCTTTTGGCTTTATCTGCATCGGCAATGACTAATTCAGCAACACGCTTTGCCTTTTCCGCATTAGCAATTACTAATTCAGCTGCTCGCTTTGCTTTTTCCGCTTCAGCTATTACGAGCTCAGAAGACCGCTTACCCCTTTCGCCTCCCCAAAATAGAAGCTCTTTATTGGCATTAATAAGCTCTTCAGCAAGCTCATTAATGATGGCTACAGAGTTAGCAGCCTTCTCAACAATTTCTTTGTTATGTAGGGCTAGTTGACTCAACTTCAAATTGAGAGCAACTTGGTCTTCAATCGGATTCGTCATGCTTGTCTAATGAAAATGGGTGAGTAGAGTTTTCACTTTTATATGAGGGGAAAGAATCACTGCAACTTAAGTGAAGGAGAATCGCTTCTCCGCGAAAAGTTTTAGGCACGCATTAACTGCATTTTCATCATAGAGCGTCCCGCGATGCTGCTTAATCTCATCTAGCGCAGCATCAATTCCTAGTACAAAACGATACGGCCTATGGGTTGACATCGCCTCTATAACATCCGCTACCGCAATAATTCGAGCACCAAGTAAGATTTCCTCACCCTTAAGACCCTGCGGATAACCACTGCCATCCATTCGCTCATGGTGCTGAAAAATCATTTGTGCGATGGGCCACGGAAATTTAATATTCTTAACGATGTCGTATCCGGCCTCTGCATGCGTCTGCACCAACATAAACTCTACTTTGCTCAGTTTTCCGGGTTTTGTCAGAATTTCAACTGGGATAGAAATCTTGCCTACATCATGAATCGTTGCCGCTAAAGCAATACCGTGAATTACATCCTCTGAAAGACCTAGCTCTCTTGCAATAGCGGGTGCCAATTGACCTACCCGCTTCATATGACCAGCGGTATATTCATCGCGGGACTCTACGGCATTGGCAATCGATTTGATGGACTCTTCAAGACTCTCCTGAAGCTCATTGGATGCCTTTAAAGCAGCCAATGCCATCTTTTTAGCTGCTACTATCTCCTCAATCTGCTTTTCTTCGGTGAGGTCAGTCGCAACCAAGCAGTAAATTTCAGTCTCGCCGCTTAACTTTAATTTATTAACCGATAGATGAATGGGCACCTGTTCCCCGTCTTGGGCGAGCAAGGCCAGTTCCACGCGACGGTTTTCAGGTAGCTCAACCCTTAAGAATGACTCTAAAATATTGTGATTCTCGGAAGTAATCCAGTTATAAACACTACCACCTACAACACTGTTGAGTGGTGATTTGACCATCTTTGCAAATCGTTGATTGCAAAATAGAATCAGTCCATCGACCGTCATCGTCAATGCGCCTTCGCTCATACCCTCAAGCAATAGTCGGTATGGTTGGTCTGCATTAACCAAGGTGAATATTTTTTCCCCCAATTTCCCGGAGATCACTAAAGCGTCCACAGTTCCTTCGCGTATTGCATCCAAAGTTTGCTGTGTATCAGATAGCTTTTGGCGTAGCTCTTCCAACTCTTGAGTAAGCGCTAGAGATGATGGTAATTCTGATTTCATAATTTACAGTGGTTTTAGATCTAAGCCTACGATGACTTTCTCGGTATCTGATAAATCGCCAATAATGCGACGCAAAGGAGGCGGCAACTCTTTAATGAGAGTGGGTATCGCAATAATCTGATGCCCGGCCGCTAATTCAGGCTGTTGATATAAATCAATGACTTCCAAGCTATAGCGCCCTTCAAGCTGCTCCTCGCAGATTTTTTTAATATTAGAAATGGCTGCCATAGAACGAGCAGTTGACCCGGCTACATACAAGCGTAAAACATACTTCCTTGACTTAGAATCAGGCCCTTCTTTTGGGGCATGCACTCGTAAATCAATGGACTTATCGGTCATTTAGAACCTCTTTTTGACTTTGGGCTTGAGGGGGCAACATCTGCTCTGCGCATTTTTCCCATGGCCGTTTCATCCGCACTGACTTGGCTTGAGCGGAGCTTTTCTTGTGAGATTAGCTTAATGTTTGCGGCCTCTTGGGCTGCAAATTCAGCGCGCATCGCAGCAATCTTGGCATCCAACACATTGCGCTTATTTTCCAAATCAAAATGGCGTAACTCCACCTCTTCTTGAAGCTTGATTTCTACAGCCTTTTCTTGGGCTAGCATGCTAAGTCGTGCTCCACCCGTTAAGACACCACTTGAGCCCGAGTAGACATCAATAAGCTGTACACCCTTATTGGTAATCAAAAATTCTCTGACTTGATTTGAATGGGCCATGCCTCGGGACTTAAGAACATACAACCCGCGATTACGCTCGCCATTACTTTCAATGTCCCTTAATAAAATCCACGAATCAATTAGAGATGAAATAGCCACATGAGATGTCTCAACTGGGGTGCCACTTGGCGTAAGGCTTGAGAACATTCCAGTGATGGCTTTTGATTTTAGGAAATCCACCAATCGCATTAATACTCTTTTGACATCAGAAGTATTTGTATGGTCTGAAAAACTAGTAATAGGGTCTACGAGTACAACCTGAGGATTAAATGCATTAACCATTTTTTGAATCATGATGAGATGCATGTCTAGCCCATATTGCGATGGCCGTGTGGATTCAATTTTCAATAGCCCTTTTTTAATCCAATAATCTAGATCGATTCCAATTGACTTCATATTGCGGGCAATCTGACTGGGCGATTCCTCAAAAGCAAAAAAGAGTACTTTTTCACCGCGCTTACATGCCGCATCGGCAAAATGCGCTAAGAAGCTACTCTTGCCCGTACCTGCTGTGCCAGAAACTAAAATGGAGCTACCGCGGTAGAAACCTTTGACGCTGAGCATGGAATCAAGTCGCTCGATGCCGCTCGAAATCCTTTCCGTAACCGCCTGATAATCCAACCTTGCAGATGTAACAGGTATCAATGAAATACCATCCTCGTCAATTAAGAAGGGATACTCATTGGTTCCATGAAGAGAGCCGCGATATTTAACAATTCGCAATCTTCTTGAAGAAATCTCATCATCAATGCGGTTATCTAGCAAGATCACACAATCAGACACATACTCTTCTAGGCCTTGCCGAGAGATGGTATCTGTCCCGCTTTCACCAGTGATAACGGCGGTAACGCCTTTATCTTTTAGCCAACGGAATAAGCGTCGCAGTTCAGCGCGCAATATAGTGGGATTGGGTAGGCTGGTAAAAAGGGACTCAATCGTATCCAAGACAACCCGCTTAGCACCGATGGCATCGATTGCCGCGCCAAGTCGAATAAAGAGCGCATCTAAGTTGTACTCACCCGCTTCCGCAATTTCGTCGCGTTCGATATACACAAAATCAACAGCTATCTTTTTGCTCGCAATTAGCCCTTTTAAATCAAAACCAAGTGAGGCGACATTGGCAATTAAGTCTTTAGTGGATTCTTCAAACGCCATAAATACACCCGGTTCATTAAACTGAGTGGCGCCTCTAACTAAAAACTCCATGGCAAGCAATGTTTTTCCACAGCCAGCGTTTCCGCAAACTAGTGTTGGACGACCTTTTGGAAGCCCACCCATGGTAATAATGTCTAAACCTTCAATCCCAGTTAAGACTTTTGGAAGTTTTGGTCTGCTTTTGGGGGCCAACTTAGACTTCGTAGTTGCCGTGGATCTTGCTTTAGATGCTTTAGCTATTGATGCTTTTGCTTTTGCCATTCTTACGCCCACCTTAATGATGTCAATTGACTAACTGCAAAAAACTTAACTTTAAGAAATTCAAAATAAATGTCTTTTTTTAAAGACTACTCCTTAGACATTGAATTGGCGAATATTTTGTAAATAAAAATGCTTTAGCAGGATATTGGCAGCTCTTAAGGCCGCAGTCCGTTATTGGCCG
>CAIOIX010000221.1 GCA_903858445.1 uncultured beta proteobacterium | reverse complement strand
TGTGATTGTGCGTTTATCTGACTTTAAGTCAAATGAGTACAAGAAACTCATCGGTGGATCGCGATACGAGCCTGATGAAGAAAATCCAATGCTGGGCTTCCGTGGTGCATCGCGTTATGTCTCTGCAGACTTTGGCGAGGCCTTCTCTTTAGAGTGCGCCGCAATGAAACGTGTCCGCGAAGAAATGGGTCTGGATAACGTCGAGATCATGATTCCTTTTGTGCGCACGACCAAGCAAGCTGAGCGTGTCATCGATATGATGGAGAAGTTTGGCCTCAAGCGTGGAGTCAATGGCTTACGCTTGATCATGATGTGTGAGATTCCATCGAATGCAATTTTGGCCGATGAATTCCTTGAGTACTTTGATGGCTTCTCAATCGGCTCTAACGATATGACTCAGTTAACTCTGGGTCTCGATCGCGATTCCGGTATGGAGTTGCTGGCCATTGACTTTGATGAGCGCGATCCTGCAGTTGAATTCATGATTGCTCGTTCTATTGATGCCTGCCGCAAGCAAAATAAGTATGTTGGTATTTGTGGCCAGGGTCCATCAGATCATCCAGACTTCGCTCGTTGGCTAGTTGCAAAAGGCATTACTTCGATCTCACTTAATCCTGATAGCGTTATAGCAACTTGGGAAATGTTGGGTAAGAAATAAACCTTAAAAGCAAAATCAATATAGACTTACAAAAAAGCCCAGTCGCAATACTGGGCTTTTTTCATGTTTACAGCGACAAGATTATTTTCAGTTTTCTACTTTTGAGGCTGGCTTTTTTACCGGCTTGCCAGATTTTGTGGCAATGCGAGATTTAGCTTTAGGTGTGATTACTTTTGATGGTTGATGGTTTATTGGTACGGCACCCATTTTTTTGGCGGGCGCGGAGATGGCACTTGATTTATATTTTCCGCTCCAATTGGGTTCGGCGATGGAGTTAAAGGCATCTCGAAGTTTTTCTCCCCAGTGCTGGTGAATCATTTGGAAGTAGGGATTTGATTCATCCAAAGTAACCAGCTTAGTTGCCTTTAAAGCGTTTCTCTCGTAAACCAATAAGTCTAGCGGTAGCCCCACGGAAATATTGCTGTTAAGCGTTGAATCCATTGAGATTAGGGCACATTTAGTGGCAAGATTGAGCGGAGTGGCGTGATTTAAAACGCGATCCAAAATGGGCTTACCATATTTGGATTCACCAATTTGGAAATAACAGGTCTCAGGAGTTGCTTCGATAAAGTTGCCAGCCGAGTAAATATTAAATAGACGTGCCCTCTCACCCTTTACTTGACCGCCAAATATCAAGTTACAGTTGAAATCAATGCCTGCTTTTTCTAGGGCTTGATGATCCCGCTCATAAACCTGTTTAATTGCGTCACCGACGACAACGGCTGCATCATGGGAGTTTTTAACGGTCCAAAGGTTTTCTCCATTGAGTAATTGACCTTGGAGGAGAATTTCTTTAACGGCCTGAGTGATGGCAAGATTACCAGCACTCATAAGGGTAAAAAAGCGATCATTGTTTTTTTGAAACAAGGTCATTTTTCTAAAGGTACCAATTTGGTCAACGCCTGCATTGGTGCGGGTGTCAGATAAAAAAACCAAACCATCCTTTAGGCAGAGCCCAACGCAATACGTCATCCCGAAACCTCTTTAATGAATTTCCTGGAATTATCTCTTAACTTAACAACTGTTAAGTTAATTTTTGAATCGAGATACTAGCGCTAAGTTCTTCGCCGCCACCGCCTGAGCGAACACCTTTGACTGGGGCAGCAGAGTAGTAATCACGGCCAATTGCTAGTCGAATATGGCGAGAGTCTACTAAACAGGCATGCGTTATATCGATGCTTGTCCAAACACCCTTGCTGATATCGCTACAAAAATCAATCCAAGCGTGACTGGCAAGATTAGGGGATTCTTCTGCGAAAAAATAACCACTGACATAACGTGCTGGAATACCAGAGGCGCGGCAAAGACTAAGCATGATGTGCGCATGATCCTGACAAACACCAGATCGCATGGCGAAGGATTGGGCTGCCGTTGTCGCAAAATTCGTTTGTCCCGGCACATAAGTCACCGCCCCTTGGACTGCGCTAGCCAGCTTCAATAGCTCATCAACAGAATGATTCTGCGGCAGTTTCCCTTCAAAGTAGGACAGCATTTCTTCGGATGGCTCTGTGAGATTGGTTTGTTGAAGCAAGTAGTAAGGTGAGACAGACTTGGAGTCATCAATATATTCAAAGGCATCTTGAGTCCGCACTTCCCCTTCGGCCTCAATCATCATCGAGGTGTAAGGACTCTCTTGGACAAAGACGCTGCAGATATTGCCAAAAGCATCATGTGAGGTCGTTGATTTGATCGGGGTGCTGACCTTCCATTTTTCAATCTGTTGACCCGCGACCTGTGGTGGCGTAAGACGCAACTCTTGAATTGAATAGTGCACGGGGGTTTCATAGCGGTATTCGGTGCGATGACGTATCTTAAGATGCATATACTCTTTGTTGGTACTTAGGCTACTGCCAATGGAATGAGATAGGCATTACTGAACTCATCTGCGATGTGATTAATGCGCTCTAAAAATTCCTCAATGAATTCTTCTAAACCTTGAGAAAAGACTTCATCGATATCTGAGTAATCTAGGCTTGCTTTGAGTTTGCCGAGTAAGCGCTCAATTTCCTTGGATTGCTGATTCTTCATTTCTGAAATAAGCGGAATCAATTCATTGACACAACAAACCAAGGAGCGCGGCATCTGCTTATTGAAGATCAGCAATTGCGCAACTTGCTTGGGCGTTACTTGATCTGAGTAAATCTGGCGGTAGATTTCAAAGGCAGATACCGAGCGAAGCAGTGCCGCCCAGTGATAGAAGTCAAAGAAATCAATGCCCGCCTCATCATCGGCAACTGCATTTACAGCGCGCAGTGCCTTGAGTGATGCTTGGTCTTCATACTTTGTTTCTAGGATTCGTGCGGTGTTATCAGCGCGCTCTAAGAGCGTGCCCACACTCATGAAGTAAAAGGCTTCATTTTTTAACATGGTACCGTGCATCACACCTCTGAATAAATGGCAGCGATGTTTGACCCATTCCAGCAGTCGACTTGGATCAGCCTGATTTCGAGCCTCGAGAATACGTTGCAACTCTAGCCAGGTCGTGTTTTGGGTCTCCCAAACTTCAGAGGTAATTTTGCCTCGAATAGCGCGAGCATTCTCACGTGCTGCAAAGAGACATGACACGATGCTGGAAGGGTTGCTAGTTTCATAGATCATGAAGTCCAATACATTCTCTCTATTGACGACATCGTATTGACTCATGAAGGCTTCTTCAAGCTTGGAGATGGTTAAGAGTTTTCTCCAACTCTGCTCCAAAAACTCCTCAGGCTGCGGGAGAAGGGATGTTTGATGATTTACATCTAACATGCGCGCAGTATTCTCAGAGCGTTCGGTGTAACGAGCCATCCAGTACAGGCAATCAGCGGTGCGACTCAGCATATTCTTTCTCTCCGCCTTATTCTTCTAAGACCCAGGTATCTTTGGTGCCACCACCTTGGGAGGAGTTGACTACCAAAGAACCTTCTTTAAGGGCTACGCGGGTTAATCCGCCAGGGACCATCTTGATGGTTTTTCCAGATAAAACAAATGGCCTTAAATCGATGTGTCTTGGTGCGATACCGGAATCTACAAAAGTAGGGCAGGTTGACAGTGCTAAAGTGGGTTGGGCGATGTACTTATCAGGATTGGCAATTAAATGCCCCCTGAATTGCTCAATCTCCGCTTTACTAGAAGCAGGGCCTACGAGCATGCCATAGCCACCTGCACCATGAGTAAGCTTGACAACCAACTTATCTAAGTTGGCAAGGGTGTACGCAAGATCATCCGGCTTACGACATTGGAAGGTCGGTACATTATTGAGAATCGGTTTTTCACCAAGATAAAACTGAATCATGTCTGGCACATAGGGATAGATGGATTTGTCATCCGCAATCCCAGTACCAATTGCATTTGCTAACGTTACATTGCCAGCGCGATGCGCAGAGAGGAGTCCCGCAACACCAAGCGTGGAATCAGAGCGAAATGCCAATGGATCTAAAAAGTCATCATCTACCCGGCGATAAATCACATCCACCCGTTCTGGACCCTGTGTCGTGCGCATAAAGACCTGTTCATTTTTGACAAATAAGTCTTTACCTTCAACTAACTCAACCCCCATCTGTTGGGCAAGATAGCTATGTTCAAAGTAGGCTGAGTTGTACATGCCCGGAGTCAATACAACGACATTCGGTTTTTTAACATCATCCGGTTTTACTGACTTGAGGCACTCCAATAGCAGGTCTGGATAGTGTTCAACGGGCGCCACGCGGTACTTCTGAAATAGATCTGGGAAAAGACGCATCATCATCTTGCGGTCTTCAACCATGTAAGAGACGCCAGATGGAACGCGTAAGTTATCTTCTAGTACATAAAATTCACCTTCGCCCGCTCGGACGATATCGATCCCGGCAATTTGGGCATAGATGTCACGAGGCACGCTGACATTGCGCATCTCTGGGCGATATTGCGCGTTGTTAAAAATCTGTTCTGCAGGAACGATCCCCGCCTTAATGATTTCTTCATCGTGATAGACGTCATAGATGAAGCGATTGAGTGCTTTTACCCGCTGACGTAATCCAGCCTCAAGCTGTTCCCATTCTTTTGCGGCAAAGATTCTAGGAACCTGATCGAAGGGAATGGTTCTCTCTGACCCTAGGTCGTCGCCATAAACGGCGAAGGTGATCCCAACTCTGCGAAAGATGAGGTCAGCTTCAGCGCGCTTAAGACCCATGAGGGTATCGCTCTGTTGTTTAAGCCAGTTATGGAAAACTTGGTAGTGGGGTCTTGCTTTGCCGTTGGCATCAAGCATTTCATCAAAAGGCGATTTCATAGTTAGAAAATAATGCCTTTGAAGAGACTTCATTTAATGAATTGAAACAGCTTGGTGCTAATATGCACTTTTATAGTGCATAAATGCTCAGATTTGACCCTATTAGCTGTATGGGCAGTCTACACCGTTTTTTAGGCGTTTAGATCACCTCTCGCAATGCGACCTTTTTGGACTTCCCATTCCCGCTCTTTAGTGGCTGCACGCTTATCGTGCTGCTTTTTACCCTTCGCCAAACCAATTTCGCATTTGACGTTGCCCTTGGAGAAATGCAAGTTCAAAGGGACTAGGGTGTAGCCCTTTTGCTCGACTTTGCCAATTAGTTTACGAATTTCAATGGCATTAAGGAGCAGTTTGCGTGTGCGAGTACTGTCTGGAACGACATGGGTAGAGGCTGAAAGGAGGGGGGTAATGTGACATCCGATTAAAAACAGCTCCGCCTTGCGGATGACGACATACGCTTCCTTGACGTGCACGCGGCCCGCTCGAATGGCTTTGACTTCCCAACCTTCCAAGACGAGCCCTGCTTCGAAGCGTTCCTCGACAAAATAATCGAAGAAGGCTTTTTTGTTATCGACGATACTCATATTTATTTAGCTTCTCAAGATTGATTATGGCAGACGTCTACAAGACCGTTTTAATTGGGCAGTCAGCCGAACGAATGTATGGTTTGGTAACCGACGTTTCTCGCTACCCCGAGTTCCTGCCCTGGTGCGGTGGCGTAGAGATTTTTGAGCAAACCGAAACCGTCTTAGAGGCTAAAATCAATATTAAGTTCAAGGGTATTACGCAGTACTTTCATACTCGCAATATTAATCATCAGCCTGAAACCATTGATATGGTCTTTGTGGATGGTCCTTTTAAACATTTTTCTGGCCAGTGGAACTTTATCCCCCTGAAGGAAGATGCTTGCAAAGTCGAATTTAAGCTGCATTGGGAGTTCAAGAGCGGCATTTTAGACAAGATTATTGGACCTGTTTTTGGGCATATTGCAGGGACTTTTGTGGATTGCTTTGTAAAGCGTGCTGAAGACTTGTATGGCCAATAGCTCAATGGAGATCCTGATCTGCGACGCTAGAGCCGGCGAGTCCGTATTGAAGCCGTTTCAGCTGAAATTAGCTGAGTTTGACATTGCGACTGTTGGCTTTGCTCTAATCCAGGCAGGCATTGCCAGAGGGCCGGAAGATCCTGTTATAGCTCGAAAGGGCTGCTTTGGGGTGTTTGGTAAGCGCAAGGACTGGGATAGCCCTATTTACGCTGGCGATCGCTTAGAGCTCTATTCCCCTCTTTTAATCGACCCCAAGCTCGTGCGTCGTAAGAAGGCAAATCAGAATCAGGATGCCAAATTCCAAGCCGCCGCAACTGAAAGAAAGGCTAGAAGGCTATAATCTGTTTTTGCGATTAGGGGTTTTGCATGCGACTCATTCAAAAAGCACTCACTTTTGACGATGTGCTCCTTGTACCGGCTTATTCATCGGTACTTCCTCGAGATGCCAGTTTGGCAAGTAAGTTAACTCGAGATATTTCACTCAACACACCATTGGTGTCTGCAGCCATGGACACGGTTACCGAAGGTCGTTTGGCGATTGCCATGGCCAGCGAAGGTGGTATTGGCATTGTTCATAAAAACCTGACGCCTACAGAGCAAGCTCGTGAAGTGGCTAAGGTGAAACGTTATGAATCTGGAGTCCTCCGTGACCCCATTACCGTTGGTCCAGATACCACCCTGCGTCAAGTCATTCAACTATCGCGTGAACACGGTTTCTCTGGGTTCCCGGTACTCACTGGTAAAGAAGTGGTTGGCATTATTACCAACCGCGATTTACGCTTTGAAGAAGATTTGGACGCACTAGTAAAAACCAAGATGACTCCTCGAGAGCGTTTGATTACGGTGAAAGAGGGTTGTTCATTGGACGAGGCGAAGCGCTTAATGAGCCATCACCGCTTGGAGCGCGTTCTGGTTGTTAACGACAATTTCGAATTGCGTGGCCTCATTACCGTTAAAGATATTCTCAAGGCGACCGAGCATCCCAATGCTTGTAAAGATGCTGAAGGTAAATTGCGTGTTGGGGCTGCTGTTGGCGTTGGTCCAGATAACGATGAGCGCATTGAATTATTAGTTCGCGCTGGTGTTGATGTAATTGTGGTTGATACTGCCCATGGTCATAGCCAGGGTGTATTAGATCGCGTTAAATGGGTGAAACTTAATTACCCACAGGTTCAGGTAATTGGTGGCAATATTGCTACTGGTGATGCCGCAAGAGCATTGGCTGATCATGGTGCCGACGGTGTAAAGGTTGGTATTGGTCCTGGCTCTATTTGCACCACGCGTATCGTAGCTGGTGTTGGTGTGCCGCAAATTAGCGCAATTGTGAACGTGGCTGCAGCCCTCAAGGGCACTGGTATCCCGTTAATTGCTGATGGTGGCGTACGTTATTCAGGTGACGTTGCTAAAGCCTTAGCGGCGGGTGCAAGTTCGGTCATGATGGGCGGCATGTTTGCTGGCACAGAAGAAGCGCCTGGTGAAGTCTTCTTGTATCAAGGACGTTCATATAAAAGCTATCGTGGCATGGGCTCTTTAGGTGCGATGGCTGATGGTTCTGCTGACCGTTACTTCCAGAGCGATATCGTGGCTAATGCCGAAAAACTTGTGCCAGAAGGTATTGAAGGTCAAGTGCCATACAAGGGCAGCGTTCTCGCCATCCTGCATCAATTGACAGGTGGTATTCGTTCATCAATGGGTTACTTAGGTTGTCGCACCATTGATGAGCTTCATGAAAAAGCCAATTTTGTGGAAATCACTTCAGCGGGTGTGCGTGAATCGCATGTCCATGATGTGAAGATCACCAAGGAAGCGCCGAATTACCATATTGATTAAGACTTCATTTAAGGCCGCTTCTTTCGTGCACGACAAAATACTGATTCTCGACTTTGGTTCACAAGTAACTCAATTAATTGCCAGACGTGTGCGTGACGCACGTGTCTATTCTGAGATCCATCCCTATGATTGTGATCCAGAATTTATCCGCAAATTCATTCAGGAGCATGGTGGCAAGGGAATCATTCTTTCTGGCGGCCCCAGTTCAGTTACTGAAGATGACAGCCCTCGTGCCCCGCAAATTGTGTTTGATTTGGGTGTTCCCGTATTGGGTATTTGCTACGGCATGCAGGCTATGGCAACCCAATTGGGCGGTGCAGTAGCTTCGGCTGAGTCTTTGGGTAAAGCGCGCGAGTTTGGGTACTCGGAAGTGCGTGCTCATGGCCACACTAATTTACTCAAAGGCATTCAAGATTTTTCCACTAGCGAAGGCCATGGCATTCTCAAGGTATGGATGAGTCACGGCGATTCCGTAACAACATTACCACCAGCATTCAAGTTGATGGCATCAACAGATTCTTGTCCGATTGCTGGTATGGCTGATGAAGAGCGTCGCTTCTATGCCTTTCAGTTCCACCCAGAAGTGACTCATACGATTCAAGGCACTGCCATTTTGGAGCGCTTTGTACACGACATTGCAGGGTGTAAGCCTGATTGGGTGATGGGTGATTATATTGCTGAGGCTGTTGAGCAGATTCGTAAAAGAGTGGGTAACGATGAAGTTATTCTCGGTTTGTCGGGTGGCGTGGACTCGAGCGTTGCTGCGGCCCTAATTCATCGCGCGATCGGTGATCAATTAACCTGTGTCTTTGTTGACCATGGCCTTCTTCGCCTGAATGAAGGTGACATGGTAATGGAGATGTTTGCGCGCAACTTGGGTGTCAAAGTCATCCGAGTGGATGCTGCCGCTACCTTTATGGGGCAATTGGCAGGTGTTGCGGATCCGGAAGCAAAGCGCAAAATTATTGGTAAAGAATTCGTCGAAATTTTTCAGGCTGAATCTGGAAAGATTCAGAACGCTAAGTGGCTTGCGCAAGGAACCATTTATCCAGATGTGATTGAGTCTGCTGGCAAAGGTAAAAAGGGTGCCCATACCATTAAGAGTCACCATAACGTGGGTGGCCTGCCTGACGACATGCATCTTCAGTTGCTTGAGCCATTGCGTGAGTTATTCAAAGATGAAGTGCGTGAGTTGGGTGTTGCCCTTGGTTTGCCGCGTGAGATGGTGTATCGCCATCCATTCCCAGGGCCTGGTCTTGGGGTTCGTATATTAGGTGAAGTAAAGGCGGAGTTTGCTAGCTTACTTCAACGCGCTGATGCCATCTTTATTGAAGAGTTGCGCAGTACGATTGATGAAGTTAGTCAAAAATCTTGGTATGACCTAACAAGCCAAGCCTTCGCTGTATTCCTGCCAGTGAAGTCAGTCGGCGTGATGGGTGACGGCAGGACATACGAATATGTTGTGGCGCTGCGTGCAGTGCAAACGCAAGATTTTATGACGGCGCATTGGGCTCATTTGCCCCATGAATTACTGGGTAAGGTATCCAATCGCATTATTAATGAAGTGCGCGGTATCAACCGTGTTGTATATGACATCAGTGGAAAACCGCCAGCTACAATCGAGTGGGAGTGAAAATAACTCGTAAGTTATTTATTAATCAACAAAGCTCGTTGACTTCTTGATTTTATATTCCAGAGAGAATTAAAGCGATTTCTTGGCATGTAATGCAGTTGCAAAGACCACTATGCCCAAGCAAATCATGACAAATGCAGAAATATGAGTTGCGATCATTGTATGAATAAACTCGATAAAAGATCGCCATTCATGGATTGATTTCCCCCAAAAAGCGTCAAAACTAAAAAAATTGGGAAACATTTCTTGAAAAGAAAATAGTCCAAAGTAATTGGAGATCAGCATCATTCCATTGAGTATCAACAGCAACCCAAAGACGATTTCAACTGTAAATGAAATCCTCCTATACAAGCCTATAGTCCGATCTTTCATGTTTCCAGCAGACTCCTTTGGCTTAATAACTGAAATATTATGATTGAAATGAGCATCTCAATCTTAACCCAAATAACGCTAGCCAGAGATGAAGGGTTTTATGCCCTTCACAATATTAACCCAAGGGCTAATACCGACTAAAATTAGTTATCTAAATAATAAATATACTGTTGATTTAATAAGCTCAAGGTTTTAACGAAAATAATGGTTCAGGCCCAGTAATTAGCGATGACCCTTTTTAATTCAATATTCACCCCGCAGGTGCTTGAATGGATGGCAAGATTTTGCTTCGGCTATCCCTTTGTCATGTCATGGTACTGGATTGCCGGCTCATTACTATATTGGTTTATTAGGGAACGCCATAGATCAAAGTACACCTCGCCACCAGACCTACCTGAAACACCATTAGTTACTGTTTTGCTCCCCTGTTTCAATGAGGCTGATCAATTGCGTGAAACTATGGCGGTATTAATGGATTCTAGATATCCAAACTATGAAGTCATTGCAATTAATGATGGTTCAAGTGATAACACCGGAGCAATATTAGATCAATTAATTCATCAATATCCGAAGCTTCGTGTTGCTCATCTTGTTGAAAACCAAGGTAAGTCAACGGCATTAAATGCGGGATTGTTTATGGCTCGCGGAGATCTATTAGTATGCATTGATGGAGATGCTTTATTGGATCCTCATGCAATCCATTGGCTTGTCTTCCGTTTTTTGACGAATGACAAAATGGGCGGCATCAGTGGAAATCCTCGTATTCGAAATCGATCAACTCTGCTGGGCAAGTTGCAAGTTGGCGAATTTTCTTCAATTGTTGGAATGATTAAGCGAACTCAATCTTTATATGGAACTTTATTTACAGTATCCGGGGTAGTTTGCGCCTTTAGAAAAGTGGCCGTGCTAGAGGCTGGCCTGTGGGCGCCAGAAGCAATGACCGATGATGTAGACCTGACGCTTAGGGTTCAGGCAAAAGGATGGGCAGTTGGTTTTGAGCCCCACGCTCTATGCTGGATTTTAATGCCCGAAACGCTTGGTGGTCTATGGAAACAACGAGTACGCTGGTCTGAAGGGGGCTCTCAAGCAGCGCTTAGCGCGACTAAAGCCATTCTCCAATCACACCCCTTTGCCTGGTCACTTCTCTTGCTTTGGAGTAACTTTTTTATCAGTACGCTATGGGCATTTTGTATTGTTATCTGGTTCACATTGCTCAATGTCAATCAGTTTCTAGAGGGCAGTGTCTTAACTCTTTATCAAAATTTTCTTCCACACTGGTGGGGAATTATTTTGGCGAGTACATACCTCCTTCAATCCTTAATTGGATTGGCGCTAGATCGCCAGTATGAAAAGAGTGCGCTAAAGTCGTTTGGATGGATTATTTGGTACCCGTTAGTTTATTGGTGTCTTCAGACCTGTAGTTGTGTTGTAGGATTTACTAAAGCCTTATTTAGGCCAGCAAAAATCAAAGGTACGTGGGTCAGTCCCGATAGAGGTATTCGATGAAAGGAATCCCTGAGGCTAACTGGCCGCCCATCATCAATTCTGGGGCCATCTCGAATTGGATCAGACTGCGCGATATATTGCTTACTGTAGGGGCATGGTTAATCATAGGATTAACTCTTCATAACCTCCTGTGGCTCATCTTTGATTATCTCTCTGACCCCATTTTTGAATTGACCGCTGTTGCTCCACCCAATTGGTCAGCAATTTGGCATAAGATCTCTTGGTTTATTTATATAGCCCTTGGATTGATTGCTTGGATCTGTATTCTTGCGTCGCTGAGAAGTAAGATTATCAGTAGCACCAAATATATCAAGACTCTTCCCGCAGCGGTCGAGATGAGAGAGCTTGAAATGGAGTTAGGCGTATTGCCTGTGGATGTTGAGCATTGGCATAATTTAAGATCGGCTCAGGTTTTTATCAATAACGATAATCGTATTTGCAAAATTATCCCATCCCCAAAGAGCTAAATTGCGATTTAAATACGCCACGCCTCTAATTGCAACCCTGTTGCAGGCATCGCTTAACCTAGCATGTGGGCAAACATCATTAGCTGACTTGGAATATCAAAAAGCTCTAGAACTGAATAAATCTGCCAATTACACGGAGTCAGCAAATCTCCTGAAATCACTCATGATTTCTCATCCCGAAGTTGAACGCTACAAGTCTGACTTCATAGCAGTAGCTAGCAATGCCGGACTTTGTAATGACGTCATTAAGCTCAGCAATAAGTACTATCTTACCCATTCCCCCGCATACGTCCAGGAAGCCATCTTTTCTTGCTACACCAAAATTGAGTCTTTTGCGAAAACGGAAGAGCTTGCTAAAGCAATTTTGGGTAGATATGGAAAGAATGACTCTATTGAGTTGAATATGGTGGTGTTGGCTCGGAATCGAAAGGAAACTGCTGCTGCCCTCTATTGGAGTGAGCGATTTTTAAAAGATTTTCCAAGCAATAATTCTGCGTGGGAACTCAGAGCTGGTGCCCTGCAAGATATAGGTGATCGCTATGCAGCCATCATGATTTATGAGGATATCATTCGATATCACCCAAAAGATCTAGGAACCCAACAAGAAATTATCCAAGTCTTGCTAGATATGGGCATCCCTCATCTGGCTTTGTATTTAATTGATCATGACGGCTGGCAAGTCACCAAGAATCAAAAATTGCGGGCGATGCATAATTCAGGGGCACAAGATCTCCGGTGGTCTGTCGCAGACTCTGCAGTAGCGCCTAATCGCTTTATAGCGGTAGATGCGGGTATTCGGGCCCTAAATGAATCCTTAGCTTACGCTAACTTGATTGGAGCTACTGAAAATCAAATAACTGCAATCCAATGTGATTTGATTGTGGCCTACAACAAAAGAAATGAATGGGATAAATCACTTGCGCTTTACGATCAGATGATCGCAAGCGGTAAGACGATGCCTGACTATGCATTATTAGCAATTGCCTCCAGCTATAGCGCTAAACATCAATCTACAAAGGCGGGAATAATTCTTCAGAAGCTTTACGATAAAAATCCCGATGATTTGGATATCCAGTTGGCAGAGTATTTCAACTTGACAGATCAAGATCAGTATCCAGCTGCAAAACTGGTATTGGATAAATTGACCGCCCAACTGAAAGCACGCCCGAAATATCTTTCCATTCCAGACTTTGACTACACCAGCGCAAAGATTGAAGCGGTGAATTTTGATTACTATCAAGAAAAGTACCAAGAGGCCGATAAAAAATTAATACCGCTACTGAGTGAAATTCCTTCTAATGCGGATTTACTTAAAACTGCTGGTAACGTAAGAGAAGCTCAAGGAATGCATGAAGCAGCAGCAGATTATTATTCAATTGCAGCAAAGCAAGACCCACAAGATGTCGAAGCTAAAGTAGGCTACGCCAATGCCAGAATGAGTCAAGGTGATATACCTATTTTCTTGGGCATCGTGAACGAGCTAAGGTCAGGCTATTCGGATATTAATGCGGTTAAAAATGCCAACGAAAGATTGGATGCTTATAAAGAAGGTTATGTCACAGGTAATTTTGTTCTGGGCAACGGTCAATACTTTGGTCAAACAAACAATAACCGGACTAGCGATCTACGCGTCTATAGTGCACCAATTAATGACAACTTCCGAGGTTTCGCTAGATTCCGAGATTTAAATAGTGGCCCTGCAATACCGGTGACTGATCAGGGTGTTGGTGGTGGGATTCAATATACTGGCTTTAATAAAGAGGCTGAATTAGAAGTGGGTAGCGCTGGATATCTTCGTGCGGAAGGCACTCAGACTCTTGATGATCATTGGGCTGTTGGTGCCTCTTATGAAAAGAATGCCTTTTATTTGATGCCGGGATCTCTCTATGCTACTTCCGGAGGGAATGTCGGAGGAGCGAACGTCAAGTGGAAAGATGGCGATAGTACCGATGCATCCCTTGGATATCGCTACTGGGCTCTACCCAATAACATCAAGCAAGAAATCTATGGCAATGTGAATCAACGGCTATTGACTGAATATAACTATAAAGTTGATGTCTCCGGCTGGGTTGGAAACCAGCAAAACACGAACTCAAATGTCAGTTACTTCTCCCCAATTAATCAAACTGAATATTCCAGTACGCTAAATCTTCGACTCTTGCAGTGGCGAGATATTGAAACAAAAAAATATGATTTTTGGCATCGCTTTTTTGCCTCCTATGGTTTTGTCACCCAGTCTGGCTATATTTCCTTACCCATGAATAATATCGGTTATGGGCAAGACTTTAATATTGGGGATAAAAGAACGCTGAGCTGGGGTGTTGGTAAAACTAGCTTTCCATTTAATGGCGCAAAATCTAGCTATATCACTGGATACCTTAACTTTGAGTCGCGCTTCTAAATGAAAAAGATTAAATACATTCTCTGCGCTTTTGCTTTACTAAGCAATCTTGTTTGGGGTGCTAAAGAGTATAAGGTCTTGAGTTTTCATGACATCGTTCAAGAAATGACGAGTACCTCTGAGCCTGATGATGTGAGTGCGGATAATCTGATTAATTATTTCTCATGGCTAAAGGCTAATGGCTATAAAGTGATTTCGATTCAGGATGTAGTGAATGCCAATAATGGCGGCAAGTTATTGCCAGATAAAGCTATTGTTCTCACTTTTGATGATGGCTATAAGAGCTTCTATAGGTATGTGCTGCCTCTATTGAAGGCTTTTAACTATCCAGCAACTCTAGCGATAGTTGGTTCATGGCTTGAAGTGCCTGAAAATGGCACAGTTCTTTATGCTGGCAAGCAAGTGCCGCGATCGAAATTCTTATCCCTAAAAGAACTGAATGAGATTACTAAGAGTGGTTTAGTAGAAATAGCCTCCCATACTTATGACTTGCACCATGGAATTTTAGGTAACGCTGAAGGTAATGATATGCCAGCGTTAACAACTTTTGAGTTTAACCAGAGCACACATCAATATGAAACTGAAGAGCATTATCTGAATCGTATTAAATCAGATTTAATTAAAAACAACGCTTGGATTAAGCAACAAACTGGTACCAGCCCAAGAATTATTGTGTGGCCATATGGTAGATATAACAGTGTTGGGCAGCAAATTGCCAAGAATCTTGGTATGGATATCGCCATTACCTTAGATGATGGCGAAAATATTGAATTGCAGGGAGTAGATAGCATTCGCCGTATCTACTTAATCAATAATCCCAAAATCGATGATTTTGTTGCTAATTTGCGAGAGCACCCTCCAGGGCTTGAACGCGTGATGCATGTGGACCTAGATTATGTGTACGATGAAGACCCAGCTCAACAAGAAAAGAATCTGGGTAGCTTAATAGATCGTGTTCTAGCTTCCGGGGTAACTACTGTATACCTCCAAGCTTTTTCAGATGATGATGCAAGCGGTGTGGCTAAAAGTTTGTACTTTAAGAACAGTTATATGCCAGTCAAGGCGAACATTTTTGGCAGGGTAAGTTGGCAGCTTAAGACTCGTGCAGGAGTTAGGGTGTTTGCTTGGATGCCACTCTTGGCATTTAATCCAGGCCCTGAAAAATTACGTGAATTGGATGTTGTTAGCTCGACCGATGGCAGTAAAGGGATTGGCTACTTAAGGTTGAGTCCTTTCTCAGAGCGTTCTCGTCAGTTTATTAAGGGGATCTATGCGGATCTAGGTCGCTATGCTAACTTCGAGGGGATTCTGATTCATGATGATGCGACTCTCTCAGATAAGGAAGATGCAAGTCCATCCGCATTGCAGTACTACTCCAAAAATTGGGGGTTGCCACCTAATCTTGAAGCCATTATCCAAAATCCTGTTTACCATGAAAAATGGTACAAATCAAAAACAGAAATGTTGACCCAGTTTTCTCTAGAAATGAGGGAGGCGGCTCAGCAATATCGTAAGCCTATCAGTCTTGCACGTAATTATTATGCCGAAGTAGCTCTCAATCCAATCTCAGAAGAATGGTTTGCGCAATCCATCCCGAATGGTTTACAAAACTATGACTGGGTTGCCCTTATGGCAATGCCTTACATGGAAAAAGCTAAGAACCCCAGACAATGGCTTAGTAACCTCATTGATGTCACTCAAGCCTTTCCTAATGCTAAGAAAAAAATTCTATATGAATTGCAGGCAAAAGATTGGCGCACAGATAAACCTATTCCTACTAATGAACTCAGCTCTTGGATGCGCAATATGAGAGTTAAAGGCATTCTTAATTTTGGCTACTATCCAGATGACCAATTTACAAATAGCCCCAATATAGAATTACTTAAGCGAGAGCTTTCAGCAAAATCAGCACTTCAGTAGCTATGTGGTGTCTTTGAGGTCGTAAATTCTGTAACCAATCCCCGAGTACAATCTGTACCTACATAGAACCATAATTTTTCGTCTAAATGCCTCATCGCCAAGCTAGTTACACAAAAGTTACACTAACAAATTCAATCGGTATAACCCATTGTTTTGTAAGTGGTTTTAACAACGTAATTATTGAGTGCGAGCAGGGGATTTAAGCCCGCCGTTACCTATGCTCGAGTTACGAGAAACTTCCCTCGCAATCTTGGCAAATACAGATGTAGAGGCTAAGGTAAGTCAACTAAATTACTTGTTTGATGAGTATCAGCATCAGCGCGTTACCCTAAACCCTTCCGCTATCTTTAACTTTCAAGAATTAACATTGCCTGGGCGTCCGCTAAAGCCAGAGCTTGTTCCGCCTTTGCAGGCACCCAAAAGAAGAATGGATACTGTTGAAGGTCGGGCAATCTTATGGCACTCGCTTGCCCATATTGAATTTAATGCTATGAATCTTGCATTGGATGCCATCTGCCGATTTCCAGACATGCCTCAGCAATACTATGAAGATTGGTTAAAGGTTTCCAAGGAGGAGTCCCACCATTTCAGTCTAGTGAATGAGCACCTGCAATCGTTCGGTTTTGCTTACGGAGATTTTCCAGCCCACAATAGCTTGTGGGAGATGGTTGAGAGAACAACAGATGCTGTGATCGCCAGAATGGCACTGGTACCAAGAACAATGGAGGCCAGGGGTTTAGATGCCGTTCCGGGAATTCGGGATCGGTTTCAGCAGATTAAGGATGTAAGGGCGGTCGAAATACTAGAGATTATTCTTAGAGATGAAGTGGGGCATGTATTAATTGGGAACAATTGGTTTAATTTCTTATGCGCCAAGCATTGTTTATCCCCGATCGCAGCTTACAGAGATTTGGCCAAGAAATATTGCGCACCAACCTTAAGGGGTCCATTCAATCTAGAGGCTCGTAAGCAGGCCGGATTTACATCCGAAGAGTTAAGTTTGCTGAGTACTTCATGAAAGTTCTCAGTCTGATTCCGCCGATGACGCAGCTCAACACGCCGTATCCATCGACTGCTTATCTCACTGGTTTTCTAAGATCTCGTGCTATCGATGCCGTACAAGAGGATTTAGCACTTGCTTTAGTTTTAAGTTTTTTTACCTCACAAGGTATCTTTGAGATGCGCACTCAAGCCCTTGCTCTGTCAGAAGAAGATCGTAGCTCGAGCGTCAATTATTTCTTAGATTATTTTGAGCTTTATCAAGACACTATTGGGCCAGTGATTGCATTTCTACAGGGGCGTGATAGTACCTTGAGCCATCGCATCAACACGCGTGACTTTTTACCAGAGGGGCCACGTTTTTTCCCTCTTGATGCATACGATGATGACGACTCAGCTGATCCTTTGGCTTGGGCATTCGGAGCATTGGGCTCGCATGATAGAGCACGTCATTTGGCAACTTTGTATTTAAATGACTTGTCAGATGTATTGCATGATGCGGTAGATGATCGCTTCGAGTTTGTTCGTTATGCCGAATCTCTCGCAAGTAGTCAGCCTAGCTTTGCTCCTTTGGCTGAGGCTTTATCCGCAAAGCCTACGCTAATGGATTTGCATTTACAGGATTTAACGGCGCAAGCAGTTGCAAGACATCAACCGGACCTCATCATTTTATCTGTGCCATTCCCCGGAGCCATGTATGCTGCCCTCAGAATTGCGCAGACCATCAAATCCCAATTTCCCCAGATCAAGATCGGCTTGGGCGGTGGCTATGTGAATACTGAATTGCGGGAGCTTACAGAGCCTCGCCTATTTGATTTTGTTGATTTTATTAGTCTTGATTCTGGAGAGAAGCCATTACTTTCTATTCTGGAGCATCTTGATGGAAAGCGTTCCCTAGAGCGCTTGGTTCGAACCTTTATACGTAACAATGCCGGTCAAGTTCAGTACATGAATTGGCAAGAGCCTGATATTGCGTTTGAAGATGTTGGGGTGGCAACTTGGGATGGCTTGCCATTAGATTCCTATTTATCACTACTCGACATGCTCAACCCAATGCATCGACTCTGGAGCGATGGCCGGTGGAACAAGCTCACTGTAGCGCATGGCTGCTATTGGAAGAAATGTAGTTTCTGCGACGTCAGCTTGGATTATATTTCCCGCTATGAAACTGCTTCAGCCAGCTTGTTGGTGGATCGTATCGAGCAGATCGTTTCCGAGACTGGTCAGACAGGCTTTCATTTTGTTGACGAAGCAGCACCACCAAAGATTTTAAAGGCACTTGCTCAAGAGCTCATACGTCGTAAGGTGATGATTTCTTGGTGGGGTAATGTTCGCTTTGAGAAAACATTTACTCCCGAGCTATCGCAGTTACTTGCGAAGAGTGGGTGTATAGCAATGTCTGGCGGCTTAGAAGTTGCTTCTGACCGGTTACTTGATCTGATGAAGAAAGGTGTATCTGTAGAGCAGGTAGCCCGGGTGACCAAAGGATTTTCTGATGCCGGCATTTTGGTGCATGCCTATCTGATGTATGGCTTTCCTACGCAAACAGTACAAGAGACCGTAGATGCTCTAGAGTACGTTCGCCAATTGTTTGAAAATGGCTGTATTCAAAGTGGATTTTTTCATCGGTTTACTTGCACCGTCCATTCACCTGTCGGACAAAATCCCGTGGAATATGGAGTTACATTAATCCCCCTTCCTCCTGTGAGTTTTGCTAAGAACGACATTGGCTTTATTGATCCCACTGGCGTTGATCATGACTCCTTGGGTCAGGGGCTTAAAAAAGCGATTTATAACTTCATGCATGGCATCGGCTTAGAGCAAGATACTCGCGTTTGGTTTGACGACTGCGATATACCCATTCCTAAGTCGAAAGTTAATCGTAATAAAATCGCAAAAATACTGCAAATACAGTAATTTTTTGCATTTCCCTTGGCTGCAATATTTTATAGAATAAAGGGTTTACTTACCTTAACTAGTTTGCATAACGGAGAAAATATGAAGCTATCACGTCATACTTTCATTGTCTCGACAGTTATAGCCCCAGTAGCTTGCGTTGTCTCACTTTCGTATCTGCGGGCACGGTTGCTCATAAGTCCTCGGGTGCCATATGATTGAAGGTCAGCTTGGTATGCCAAACTTAGATGATCGCTTTCAGTGGCAACTCACTTCATACAACTAAAGATATTTATGCGCATACTATGCTTAACTTTCTTACTGGCGGTAACTGCATTCCTGTCGGCCTGTATTTCTTCTCAACCATATCCCTCTGGGGTGGTACAAACCCAGCCCATCTCCACTCCTGTAATTCGCATGCCGAGGATTGGTCAAGAGTGGGTCTACAACATTCGAAATGTATTTAATCAGCAGTTAGTCGATGTTGTTACTGAGAGAGTTGTTTCGGTGGGCGACCAAGTGCGCATTCAGAGGTCTGGAGTGCAGGCCGGATCCTTGCCAGATGAAATTCAGAGTCCTTGGGGGCATGTGATCGAGGATCCGCACTGGAATCCGCCGCAAAAGTTTCTGAAGCCAGTACCCTTATGGCCGGAGTCGCTAACTGTTGGCTCACATCAATTCTACAAATCTCAATACCAGGTCTTGGGCTACCCTGAAGGTACTTATTATTGGGGTATTGGTACAAATGTCATGCAATGGGAGTTAGTGAAGGTACCAGCTGGGGAGTTTCTGACCCTCAAATACCACAATGAAATTCCTTACTTTGAGAGTAATGATGTCTTTCGGGTGGGTAATATTCGCGATGAAGATGTTTGGTTCTCCCCTGAAATCGGCCGCTGGGTCATTCGCAGGGGCTCTGGGCGCTATATTACCAATGGGGTATTTTGGGTAAATGCTTACTGGGAAGACTACCTTCAGTGGGAGCTTGTGTCCTGGAAGTAGGCTTAGCGCTTAAAATGTGTACATCACTATGTATACCGTTAAAGAACTTTTTCCAACCCTTCAGGGCGAGGGCGCTCACGCAGGTCGTGCAGCCGTATTTTGTCGTTTTACAGGCTGCAATCTATGGAGTGGCCGAGAGGCAGATCGTTCAACTGCTATCTGCCAGTTTTGTGACACAGACTTTGTGGGCAGTGATGGTGAGGGCGGTGGAAAATTTGAGACTGCCTTGCAATTGGCTGAGGCGATTGAAGCAGCATGGAGAAGCACATCAGCGGGACCGCAGAAGCGCTATGTAGTATTTACTGGAGGTGAGCCTCTACTGCAACTAGATGAGCTGCTCATTACTGCTTTGCATCACAAGGGTTTTGAAGTAGCGATTGAGACGAATGGCACCATCAAAGTTCCAAAAGGAATTGATTGGGTTTGCGTAAGCCCCAAAGCTGGTGCTGAGTTGATCGTACTTCAGGCCGATGAGCTCAAGTTGGTGATCCCACAGCTTGGTCATGAAAGCCTAGATAGACTGATGACTCGTTTTGAAAAGATGGATTATCGCAATCGTTTTTTGCAGCCGATGGATAGCCCGATCCTCAAAGAAAATATTAAATTAGCAGTCCGTTTATGTCAGAAGCATCCCTTATGGCGCTTGAGTCTTCAGACTCATAAGCTCATTGGTATTCGCTAGACAATGCAGCGCAATTGAAAGAATTAGAAATGACTACTAAACAACCCACAATTTCGATTACTCGCCGTCTTGAGTTTGATTCTGGGCATCGTATCCCGAATCATGCTGGCCAATGCAAGCATCTTCACGGTCATCGTTATGCGATTGAGATCACGCTCAGCGGGGCAATTGCAGACCACCCCGGTAAAGCAGATGATGGCATGGTTTTGGATTTTGGTGATATTAAGCGTTTAGCAAATCAGTTTGTGGTTGAACCTTGGGACCATGCATTCTTGGTGGCTAAAGAAGATGAGGGGCTGGTAAACTTTTTAGGATCATTACCTAATCACAAAACAGTGGTTATGGATCATGTGCCCACTGTTGAAAATTTGGCTAACGCTGCGTTTGCTATTTTGAAACCTGTATTTGAACAAGCATTTAGCGGTCAGTTAAAACTATCTACGATTCGTCTTTATGAAACCCCCAATTGCTGGGCCGACGTAACTCACCCATAAATTATGCAAGCCGAGCTTGACCACCAATTTATGCAGGAGGCTCTAGAGCAAGCTAAGTTAGCCGCGCTAGCGGGCGAGGTTCCTGTAGGAGCGGTTCTAGTGCGTAACGGAGTTGTTCTTTCTAGATCCTTCAATCAACCTATTGCAAATCATGACCCAAGCGCACATGCTGAGATGTTGGCTCTCAGGGCTGCTGCCACGCAAGAGCAGAACTATCGATTGCCTGGCACTACGATGTACGTTACTTTGGAGCCTTGCGCCATGTGTGCTGGAGCTATGTTGCATGCTAGGCTTGGACGAGTGGTTTTTGGTGCGCCCGACCCAAAAACAGGTGCCGCAGGCAGCGTGATGGATTTATTCTCGATAAAACAAATTAATCATCAGACAATGTCTGAAGGTGGCATCATGCAAAAAGAGTGCGGTCAATTACTACGAGATTTTTTTAAGGGACGACGTTGAAGAAAATTCATTTGATTGCTCCTTCTGGAGCGAGCTTGGATACGCGTAGCCCCTTGGCCGGTATCGATTGGTTAAGGCAGCAAGGCATCGCTATTCATAATGAGCAGTGCGTGAATAGAGTTGAGCAGCGCTTTGCGGGATCAGATATCGAGCGCTTAGCCGAAATTAATGATCTTTCATCGTTACCATCCGATCATTTGGTAATGGCAATGCGTGGTGGATATGGTGTGCAGCGCCTATTGCCGAATATTGAGTGGCATGCGCTTGCCAGAGCAATTCAGGAGGGCTTACAGATTTGTGGTCACAGTGATTTCACAGCACTTCAGTTGGGCTTATTGGCAAAGACAGGTGCCATTACCTTGGCAGGTCCAATGCTCAATTATGATTTTGGTCGCCAAGATGAACAAGGTAATTCTATAACGCCAAATCCTTTTATGTGGAAGCATTTCCAGGCCGCAGTTCAGGGACGCATATTAGACTGCAGTGTCACAGACGCTCAGCCCTATCTCGGAAAAGTAGATTCTGGATCCAGATCTGGAATGTTATGGGGTGGTAATTTAACTGTCTTGACGGCGCTGGTTGGTACACCTTATATGCCAACCGCCACACAAACCCAAGACGGTATCTTGTTTTTAGAGGATGTAAATGAACATCCTTACCGTGTTGAGCGTATGTTGATGCAATTGTTGGATGCCGGCATTCTGGGTAATCAAAGTGCAGTTCTACTGGGCGGATTTTCAGCATATCGCCTCTATGAAAATGATCGAGGCTACAAGCTAGAGAGTGCGATTGAAGCTATTCGCACAAGACTTTCAACTGAAACTCCCATTTTGACCGGTTTGCCATTTGGACATCAAGCTGAAAAACTCACCTTGCCAGTAGGCGCAATCGCCACACTCAGTTACAACTCTCAAGGCTTTACCCTTGAGTCACGATGGTAAGTGCTTGAGGTATTTACCGATAACCTATCGTGCATTT
>CAIOIX010000220.1 GCA_903858445.1 uncultured beta proteobacterium | reverse complement strand
TTGGAGTAAAAATTTGATGCAGTAATGCTGCAAAAATCTTCGTAGAGATATCAACCGACCAGGAAAAGTTACTGAAAAATTAGGGTCGGGACAAAGGCTTGCAGGTTATTGGGCCACCCACATAATTATCGAGGCCGGCTAAGATCTGCTTTACAGCACCATCAGGTAAAAATAATTGATTCATTAGTTTTTGGCAATTAGACTCAAAAGACATCAACCCCACCCGATCTAAATCGTCAAGCAATGATTCTGCTAACATCTTTAAGTGTACTATTGAATTTTCATCAGTGACATAGCCAACTTGGAAGCCGGCGACTATTCCAAGCAAATCATTTCCGGGATTAACCTTGGCTAATACGGGTAAGCCAGCTTGCATATAAGATAAGAATTTGCCAGGAATGTTATGGGTTTTATGCCTACCATCAAGCGCCACCAAACCTATATGGCACTGCGCGTATAGCCCTGGAATTTGAGCTGAAGGTATTTCATCAAAAAAAAGGGTATTAGTTAAACCCCTACAACTTGCCTCTTGCTTTAAGAGCTGAAAATCACTTCCTCTACCCACCAAAACTAGTCCAATATCTTTACGATTATTTAGGGACTGCGCTAAATCTAAAAATACCATAGTGGCTTGAGCTGCGCCCATATTACCCGCATAGACCAAAATCTTACGATTTGCCAAGGTCGTGGAAGCTAGATTAATATCACACCCAATATTTTCTGAGGGACCGAGCCAATTGTGCAACACCTCAATACGTTGATCCTGTTTTAAAACCATCTTCTCAAAGTATGGCAAATTTGCTTGAGATTGCACTCCAATAACATCGGCTATTCCATATTGATACATCTCAATCCATTTTAAAAATAAATATGGCAATCTTTTTTTAAGCAAGCCTAAGTCAACTGCCCATTGCGGAAAAATATCACGCAAAATTAAATAAGAACGACAGTTGGATTTTTTTTTCAAGCAATTAATAAAGGGGCCAAAAAAGATAGTGGGCGAATACCAAACGATGCCGTCCCATCTCTGATGTGCTAGAGGTGACCTATAATAATGATGACGAATGAGAAATGGGCCTAAAAATTCATTAAATGTACGCCGAACATAACCCATATTTTTCGTTGGCAATGACTTTAAACGACAAATCTGAATGCCTTCGATCATTTCTATAGTCCAACTCTTAGTTAGTTGGGCGTCAGGTAGTAAAACTGTAAGGCGATAGCCCTGATTAGAAAACTCTAAAGATAAATCCCATAATTGAACGGCTGCGGAAGAATGAAGTGGCGGATATGCATCGGCGACCAAAGCAATATTTTTCATAAGAGTGGGCACTTTTAGTAAAAGATGTAATTCTTCATATCCATTCACCCAATTGAAAATTTCAGAATTTTTATGAGGCCTAACCTGCGAGAATTAGATCCTCGGAGGTATTAAACTAACAGAAAATGTTAAAAACATGCTTACAATGTCAACAGCATTTAGAATCATAATTCGTTACTCGGTAGACTAAGACCATCCTGTTATTAATCCCCTTCATTCAAAATGAAATAATAATTCAGGGAAGATCCTTCTGCAAATGTAACTCCGCTATATAAGCATAAAAATACTCTATTCTGAACTCAATGCATTGAAAGTAGCAATGGTCATAAGGATCAAAAAAAATGTGTTGGAATTCTGTTTTAACGCATTCTATCTGCACCAAAATAGGCTGGTGGACTTCATGTAGTGCATGATAATTTCGTCAAGAACCAAAAGGTTGCGCACCATCACGACCCATAAAAATTAAACAATTAGGCTCTATTCATAATTTAAATCCAGCTTCAAGCGCGTCTTTATAAAACATCTTTACAGTATCCAAAGAGTATTCATCTAAATCGTAACCAACCAAAGAAAGTTTCTTAAGAATATCGTTTGTCACTGTAATAATATGACACCCAATCTCATCTGCCTGAAAGATATTAAGTAATTCACGTGGGCTAGCCCAAATTAGTTCAGCAGCTGGTGCACCTTTTAATAACTCTACAGATTTAGCCATCATAGGCACTGGATCATACCCAGTATCGGCAACGCGTCCAGCAAATACCGAAACATAGCTAGGAACATTGGGATCAAGAGAGGCCACAACATCTTTTACCTGATCAAGCGTCATCAGCGCAGTAACATTAAGTTTAACCTTTTGATCAGCTAGCTTCTTAACTAGGGCATAGCAGGTTTCTTGCTTAGTATTTGTTACCGGAATCTTGACATACACATTCTCACCCCAACTGGCTATCTCTAATGCCTGACGTTCCATTTCTGCAAAATCATCGGAGAAAACCTCAAAAGATAAGGGCTTATCTTTAATAGAAGTTAGAATTTCTTTACAAAATGCTCGATAGTCTGTAATGCCAGCCTTTTTCATTAAAGTTGGGTTGGTAGTTAAGCCCTTCACGAAAGGCTTGGCATACATCTCCAGCATACCCACTTTATCAGCACCATCGGCAAATATCTTAACTTTTAATTCTTCAACTTTTTTCATTTAAAACTCTCCAGTAATAATTTTTTGTGCTTCCAATAGTGATGAGACAATAAAATCAGGCATCTCAGGTTGCTGTTCAGTGTAGCGATAATTCAAGAAAAAGGTTTTACAGCCCGCGCGTTGTCCCGCCTCAATATCTCGCCATCGATCACCAACCATAAAACTTTTTGATAAATCAATACCGTATTCTTTAGCGGCATCAAATAGCGCTCCAGGCAAAGGCTTGCGACAAAAGCAACCATCGTCACTATCGTGATAACAGGTCTTAATGTCATCTAATGGCAAACGAGAGAACAGTTGTGCATTCATCTCTTCGATATCTGCTTTTTTGGCGGTTCCACGCGCAACATCTGGTTGATTGGTCACCACGATCAAAAGATAATTTTTTGCATGTAGCTTTTCAAGCGCCTCACTCACCCCTGGCAGGATTTCAAGCTGAGCCAGATTCCCTGGCGGAAAAGGGCTTCCATTGCGAACAATTGCCCGATTGATGACCCCATCTCTATCTAAAAACACCGCTCGTCTCATTGAAATATTTCGTCAAGTTATTTAACGGTAGATTCCCACTTGGTTTGATTGGCCTTTAATTTAGGATGCGACACCAATAGATGCCAAACTACACCCTGGAATGCCTCTGAATGAGGGGTGATATTATCTGAATTAACTGTTGGGATAATCACACAGGCATCGGCAACTTGAGCCGTATATCCGCCATCACGACCAACCACTCCAACCACTTTAGAGCCTATAGTTTTTGCAAACTTTAATGCCTCTACTAAATTAGGGCTAATATTTTTTTCTAAATTTCCTCCGCCAACAGAAAAAATAAACAACATATCTTTGGGTGCGAGCTTACTCACCTTGAGCCACTCCACAAAAATTGAAGCCCAACCTTCATCATTGGTGCGCGCCGTTAATTCTGAGACGTTATCAGTCGGTGCATAAGATTCGATTCCTACAATCTTACGAAAATCGTTAACTGCATGAGAACAGTTACCAGCACTACCACCAACCCCTAAAAAGAAAATTCTTCCGCCGTCAACCTTAACTTGCGCCAATATATCAGCCATTTTCTCAATCGCTTCAACATCTATTTTTTGGATGATCTCAATTGATTCATCTAAGTGTTGTTGGGCGTAACTCATAAACTATCCTTTGTTATTTTCTGCAATAAATATGTTCGGGTATCCGCAATACCCTGATGTGAACCTATCTCATAAAAACGCTCGAGGACTTCATAGCCAGTAAGCTGTTTCTTCAAGGACAACTCATTATAAACTCTAGAAAGGTCTAAACCGATTCCTGAAGGATAGCTACTAAGTGCGCTTGCCTCTAACACCCCCAGCCCATAATCAATATAGTGCATCTGAGGGGTGATTACCTCCTTATTGTATTCAATAAGTTGACCATCCTCAAACTGTACATTACTACGATCCCACAGGTTCTGGTTTCTTAAAACTGTCATTAATCCGAGTCGGTCACTGTTGATAAAAGCAGTTTGCACTTCTGCAAAATCAATTGGCAAATAAGAGTCGCCATATAAAACAAAAAACTGCTCCCCTAGCATAGGCAAAGCTTGCTTTAGCGCACCACCAGTACCAAGCAACACAGAACCATCTGGCGAGTATCTAACTTGCATATTCCAACGAGAACCGTCACCCACAAGCTCTTGAATCATTTCTCCTAAATGCCCAATACATAAGACTACGGAGGTAACGCCTTGCTTCCGAAGATATTCAAGCTGATGATCAATAAAAGGTTTTCCAGCAACCTCTACTAAGGCTTTAGGAATGGTCTGGGTTATTGGATGCAGGCGTGTAGCTAACCCCCCAGCTAGGATCGCAACCGGTAGCATCAAGAGGACATCATTACTTTAGCGCCTTCGAAATCAAACCTAAAGCGCACTTCTTCGAGACCTGCACCAGCCATAGCCCGACGTAATTGACTGCGATCTTTTGCCATAAACATTAAAAAACCACCGCCTCCAGCACCCACCAACTTACCACCAATGGCGCCATTATTCATCGCGAATTGATACCAGTCGTCAATTTGGGGGTTACTCATGCCGCCTGAACGTCGTTTCTTATGCTCCCAATGCTCATGCATTAATTCACCAAATAAAACCGTATCCCCATTCTCTAGCGCTGCTTTACTGCGAAGTCCCAGGTCTTTGACGTAATGTAAGTTGGCAATCATGTCAGGATCATTTTTCTGTGACTTCGCTTTTTGATCCTTCAAAATACCGCTAGCACTTCTGGAAAATCCAGTGAAAAAGAGTAGTAGGTTGTCTTCCAAATCAAACATCGTGTTCATGCTGATCTTCAATGGGACTGCAGTGACTTTTCCATCCTTGTGAAATGTAAAACAAGTTAGCCCTCCCACAGCGGCAATATATTGATCTTGCTTACCAATTGGCTCCCCCAATCGATCAATTTCAATATGGCACGCAAGTGCAGCTAATTCTTCTTGATGAATATGGCGTTTTCGATGGGTATATAGCGCCTTGAGCAAGGCGGTAGTAAAACTACCTGAGGAGCCCAACCCAGTTCCCGCAGGGATATCAGCTAGGGTTGTAATTTCTACCTGGGGCGTACGAAAATCCATTAAATCCAACGCTTCTCGAATGATGGGATGATGCACCTCAGCAACCCTCTCTACCTGCTCCAACTGTGAGTACTTCAGATAAATCCCTTCAGTAAAAGGACGCATCACAGTGACATAAACATATTTGTCAATGGCTGCTGCAATCAAAAAACCTTCGTGGTCTTCGTAGTAGGAGGCTAGATCTGTTCCGCCGCCGCCTAAAGTAATTCGGAGTGGGCTACGCGCTATGATCATAACCAGAGTCCTTATAAATTTGATCAATAATCTTTAACGATTGATATGCATCATTTAATCCAGCAGCAGGCTCTCGATCCCGATGAATATCATCATAAAATTCGGCCATCTCTTTGGCCCATGAATCATCGGCCATTGGATACTCCCAGGAAATTGTTTCGGGTGGCCCCATCTGGGGGAGCATTTTGTAATAAGTTAACTTTTCTAAACCGTAACTACCACCCAAACCCGATAGATCCAACTTGCCTTCTTTGCCGTAAATCTCCATAGAAAAGAGGTTCTTCCATTCAGTGCATGAGGCATGCAAAAACGCTACTTGCTGCTTTGGCGTCTTAAGCAACATAAATCCGTTGTCATCTACAGGCATGTTCCAATAGTAAGTATGTGCAAAACCTTGTACCCCAGAAAAGTCGCCCAAAAACCAACGTGAAAGATCAATCAGATGAGGACCCTGATCAATAAGCTCACCGCCTCCGGATAATTTTGGATCAGAGCGCCACTCTTTGTCATACCCTAACCGAGCACCATGTCCATATCGCGCACGAACAAACATCAACTCACCCAAAACACCGGAGTCCACAATTTTTTTAGCTTTCTGCAAACTTCGGTGATAGCGATGATTAAATCCAACGTGTACCTTGATGTTTTGATTTTTAGCCGCAGCAATTACAGGCAATATCTCCTCTGCTGAACGTGCCGCAGGCTTTTCAACCAACACATGTTTACCAGCGGCAATAGCGGCTAATGTAATTTCTGCTAGCGAATCATGCAATGTTGAAATAATGACAAGATCTATTTGTGGGATTGCCAAGAGCTCCTGCCAATTTGATAACGCTTGAGCTCCGAAACGATGGGCAAGCTGCTCCGATCTGGAGAAGTCAACATCAGCGCACGCAACAAGATGTCCGCCAGGCCCTAAGGCAGCAGCTCTTTTTTGCCCAATTAGACCGCACCCAATAATGCCAACACCCAATACTTTGGATGCCTTAGTTTTTATTTCATCTTGAACTATATTCATACATCGCCCCACTCCATACCACGATCACGGCCAGATATACGCCGCAAAGTATATGCATCACTTTTAGATAATTGATCAAGGTGATTAGGCCACTCACGCCAGCTATCCCATACAGCACTAATCAACTTCGCTGTAATGCCATCACTTTCAGGGGATGCTAGAAAAAGCGCAAGATCGGCTCCCTTAACTAGACCCGCGCCCCCTGTTTCCTTTTGCCGCATAGAGCGCTCATAAAAATCTTTACCAACTTTGTCCGGACCAGCCGCTAAAATTTCCTCCAACATGCGTGTATTTAATGCGCCTGGAGCAATTGAATTTACATCAATACCGCTCCCACGAACCTCTTCTGCTAAGGTCTCAGCGTAACGAACAATAGCTGCTTTAGAGACGGCATATGCACTCAAGCGAGGCATTGGACTAGTGGCCCCACCGCCAGAAAGCTGAATTATTTTGCCGTAATGCTGCATTTTGAAGTGTGGCAATACGGCGCGACTCATCAATATGGAACCAAAAATATTAATTTCGATTGCTCTAATCCAATCGACCCATTCAATAGACTCAATATCACCCTTTGGGCCATATACACCAGCATTGTTTACAAGGATATGGCACCCTCCAAGCTGGGCAATGGTCGCGGCCACCAGCTCATTCACATTTGACTCGTTAGAAACGTCAGCAACCTGACAAACTATTTTTTGCCCCGACCCAGCTAACTTATCAACCTCATGAGTTGCAGATTCCAAAAGATTTGCATTCCGAGCGCACAACATAAGATGAGCGCCAGAAGATGCATACTTTCGGGCAATCTCCAATCCCAAACCTTGGTTAGCCCCTGTAATTATGGCTACTTTACCCGCTAAAACCTTATCCATACCTATACTCCATCCGCCATAGATGTGCCAACTGCAATATATTTATAGCCAGCATTTATAAATTCAGATCTAGAGGCGGCTAGATGACGATTAGCATCAATAATGACCAAACCTACCTTTCCCGCAATATTTAAGTCCCCTGCTACTCGCTTAAACTCGGGCCACTCTGTTCCCACCACTAAAGCATCAGCACCATCAACAGCTTGCATTGGATTGGCGCAAGGGACAATCTTGCCACCCCAATGCTCAGGCATATTCTTAACTGCAGGATCGTACACCCTAACAATTGCTCCTTGCTGAATTAACCAATCGCAGAGCTCCACAGCAAGCGATCGACGAAGGGTATCCGTTTCGGGCTTATAAGTTAATCCCCAAATGGCAACCACCACTCCACTAAGGCCCCCTAGATACTTTAGTAAGTTTCTACGCGCCCAGTTTTTATGCTCATCATTACTAAGCCGAACAGCAGACAATAGAGGGGTCAAAAGTTGATGCGCCTTACTTTCACTCCCTAGAAAAGCAATATCGCGAGCTAGAGTACCTCCAGCAAATGGGCCGCCAGGAGATACGTAAGCCTTTGATCCAATACGAGCCTCTGTTTTAAGTCCGCGCTCCACCTCTTTAGCATCAGCCCCAACCAATTCACATATTGCAGCTATCTCATTGGCAAAAGTAACTGATATTGCTAAAAATGAATTGATTGCATGTTTCGTCATTTCCGCTGACTCTACTGACATCCACTCAATCTTATCAGTAATTGGTAGTAGTAGCTGCTGAAGAATCTGCTTATCAGACTCAGTTCGTATCCCGACCACCACACGGTCCGGCCTCAAAAAAATATCTAGAGCCTTGCCTAGGCGTAAGTTTTCGGGAGAGCATGCAAAATTAAGGCATTTCTCTGGATGGTATTTTTTAGCAAACGCTTCCAATCTTTTAATTGAGCCAACAGGCATTTGTGATGAAACTAAAACTATTGAATTTTTTTTAAGAAAAGGTAAAGCGCGCTTTATCTGAGTTTGTACAAAATCAATATCAGCCTCATCCTCCTCATTCACTGGAGTGTCGAATGTCACCCAGAGCACTTCGGCATCGGCTACAGCTTGCAATGAATCAGTATAAAAACTCAAGCTAGAATTTGCTAAACCTGCAGCGAGTAAATCATCTAAACCAGGCTCAAATAATGGAGCCTTACCCAGAGACAAATTGGCAATAGCACCAAGTTCTGAATCAAGCCCAGAGACCTCGTGACCTACAGAAGCTAAGCATGCAGCAGTCACTGAGCCTAAGTGCCAAAGTCCTTGAACGCAGACCTTCATCAGACTTCCCTAGCCTCAAATACCCACTCATTTTCGCGAAGGTATTGAACCGTTTTGATAACGCCCTCTTGAATGGAAAGCTTTGGCGCCCAACCTAAAGATTGGATACGCTTAGTTTCCAAAAAGATAAAAGGGTTGTCGCCAATCCACCCTCGATCTCCGCCGGAATATTTAATCGATGGAGCTAAACCAAGCTCTTCGCAGATCCATCCTATTGAGTCATTTACTTCACAGTACCCATCAACCCCAAGATTAAAAATATTCACCTTGTCGGGAGCCTTTGACATCGCAAGCAAGATTGCATCTATACAGTCCTGAACATAAAGATAGGACTTGCGCTGCCTACCATTGCCAAGTACAGGCAAGGAAGTGGGATCAGCTTTTAATTTTTGATAAAAGTCAAATACGTGGCCATGTGTGTAGCGCTCACCAAGGATCGAAACAAACCTAAAGATACAGGCCTGAAAACCAAACCCCTCACAGTAGGCTGATATTAAACCCTCTCCAGCCGCTTTTGATGCCCCGTACAATGAAGTCTGCACAGGAAACGGGCCATCTTCTGGGGTTGGAACTAATGGAGCTTCACCATATACAGATCCTGTAGATGAAAACGCAATCTTCTTAATGCCGTTTGCGCGCATGGCTTCAAGGACGTTGTAAGTGGCAATGGTATTTTGCTCAAGATCACGACGGGGATGATCAGTACCAAAACGAACATCAGCATTAGCGGCCAAATGAAAAACAGCATCACCCCCTGAAAAAGCAACTTTGAGCGCATCAAGATTCAAAATATCCATCTCGATAAGGGTGAAATTAGCACTAATCAATGCATAATCTAAAAATCTTCTCTGGCCAGTAGAAAAATTGTCTATACCCACAACCTGATGCCCCCCTTTTAGAAGGCGATCCACTAATGTGCTGCCAATAAACCCTGCTGCACCAGTAACAATGTAGCAACTCATGAAATTAATTTCCTCATTTTTATAACAAGCAACAGGATAAAAAAATATCCCAGACAACTATCATTAAAAGCAAGCGCTTCGATAGATAACTCAGTGTGATCCACTAAGATTGAACAAAACTAGAAATACAATAGTCAGACGGTAAATTACTCTCCCTGAGGGTAAGACGATTCATAACGAATAATTACCCTATAACTGTTATGAATAAACAATCTGACTAATTAAACGGCACTCTTAGACCATACGGTACGATTTACATAATCAACATAGCTCATCACAATTCGTAATAATTGCTTTGATACAGGACCACCTTCGTAGTCGCTAACGGGCGGAAAAGTTCGAAAATTCCTATCGTGCTGAGACACAATCACTCGGACAGCATCCAGAACATTATCTTTTTTAAGGCCACTCATAATAAGTGTTCCCTCATCCATACCCTCGGGACGCTCATGAGCATTACGAATGGTAATTGCAGGTAAATTTAGCAAAGAGCTTTCTTCAAAAATCGTGCCGCTATCAGAGACAACACACAAAGCCTCCATTTGCAATTTTATGTAGTCGCAAAAACCAAATGGCTTCAAAAATTGAATTTTTGAATTTAAAGCCCCTAATTCCATTTCATTCAATTTCTTTTGTGTTCGGGGATGGGTAGATACAATTACAGGAAATTCATATGTGTCAGCTAACAAATTTAAAGTATTAATTAAGTCGGCCATATTTTCCACGCTATCTATATTTTCCTCTCGATGCGCGCTCACTATAAAAAACTTTCCAGCCTCAAGAGCCATTTGTTTCAAGATATCGGATGCCAATATTTTGGGCATGTAATATCCCAAGACCTCTTGCATATGCGACCCAGTTTTAATAATTGTTTCCGGTGCAACACCTTCTGCTATTAAATAGCGTCTTGCATGCTCTGTAAGCACTAAATTTATATCACTTAAGTGATCCAAAACCTTTCGATTTAACTCCTCTGGAACCCGCTGATCAAAGCAACGATTTCCAGCTTCCATATGGAATACTGGAATTTTTCGCCTTTTAGCCGCAATCACTGCCAAGCAGGAATTAGTATCCCCATAAAGCAGTAAAGCATCGGGACGTTCAACCTCCATAATCTCATCAGACCTTTCAATAACACGCGCTATTGTTTTTGCGGGTGTACTTCCAACAGCCTCTAAGAAGAAATTTGGTTTTCGGATACCCAAATCTTCAAAAAAAATTTGGTTTAATTCATAATCATAGTTCTGCCCTGTATGCACTAAGATGTGGTTTGTATGTTTATCAAATTCCTGAATCACACGACTCATCTTAATTAACTCAGGCCGAGTTCCAACAATAGTCATTACCTTTAGCATCACATCACTTCCTTCATATAATCATTATCTAAAAGCAAGCTTTTAACCCCTTCAAGATCAAGCCTTTCAGTATTGTGGGAAGTGTAATCTTCAAGCTCTGATATTCTCTCTTCACCCTCAGTAAAGTAATGTGCGTAATTAAGGTCTCTATTATCTGCTGGGATTCTATAGTAAGCGCCCATATCTACAGCTTTTGCCATCTCCTCTCGAGAAATGAGAGATTCAAATAATTTCTCCCCATGTCTCGTTCCAATTGTTCGGATTAAAACCTGCTTCTGGAGCAGATCGCTGATGGCCTGAGCCAGAGTCGCAACAGTGGATGCCGGAGCCTTCTGAACAAAAATATCCCCTTGCTCCGCGTTCATAAATGCATGCAATACTAAATTAACAGAATCATTTAGCGACATTAAAAAACGTGTCATCTTTGGATCTGTAATAGTTAATTCTTTATTTGCCTTTATTTGCTCTATAAATAACGGAATGACCGAACCCCGCGATGCCATAACATTGCCATATCTTGTTGCACAGAGGATTGTTTCCCCTTTACCTAGAATACGTGATTGCGCAATCATTAGTTTCTCACCCATTGCCTTGGAAATACCCATGGCATTAATTGGATATACTGCCTTATCGGTACTTAAAACTACCAAACGCTTCACACCATTCTCGATACATGAATTGATTACATTATTGGTGCCTAAAATATTTGTATATACCGCCTCTATAGGGTGAAATTCACATGAGGGAACCTGCTTAAGCGCAGCCGCATGAAACACATAATCAACTCCCTTAATTGCACGCCCAATGCTTCCAAAGTCTCGAACATCCCCAAGAAAAAATTTGAGCTTTGGATTATTAAAAGAAATACGCATATCTTCCTGCTTCTTCTCATCTCGACTAAAAATCCTAATTTCACTTATGTCGGACTCTAGAAAACGTTTTAGTACAGCATTCCCAAAGGATCCCGTACCGCCTGTAATTAATAAAATTTTATTATTAAACATATTCTCACCCGTATATATGCATCATTTTTATCATATTCGGCCAAGATATAGCCTTGAAACCCACCTCATTAGAAAAACGTCCGCAATCAAGAGATCGATCAATTATTACAGAGTCATCCTCAACTATTTTGATAGATTTTTTATACTCTTTAGCTATTAATTTTAATAACGTAAATTTGTCTATGGGATGGGAGGAAATATGATATGTACCTTTTAGTGAATCATTGGGCAATACATATTCCCCCAATATTTTTCCTAAATAAATAGTTGGCAGCCCTGAAAATACTGCTCTTGAATACCCGAAGCATGAGTTTTCTTGTGCTAAAAACCAATCTAACAAACCATTATGTCCACGCAATTCATGCCCGATTGTAGATGTCCTTATTGTTAAACTTGACGCACCAGAAAGCTCCCCCAATACTTTAGTCTTGCCATATAAATCCCTCGCATCAGGATAATCATATTCAGTATAGTTTCCCTTTGAGCCTGAAAATACGCAATCTGTACTTATATGAATAAGTCTAATTTTCGTATTCTCGCAAAATTCTTCCAGTTGATGAGGCCAAAGAGAATTGATTGGGATAGAAATTGATGGGTTACTGGCTTCTTTTATATGCTTAGTTATTCCAATGCAGTTAATAATTACTTGAGGTTTAAAAAAATTGGCTGCTAAATTTAAACTCTTAAAATCATTAATTTCGAATCCTGAATAAATATGAGAGTGCAATTGGTCATCAAAAAATTTATGGCAGTGACTTCGAGATAAACCGAAAACATTCAGTTGTGAAAATTCAGATAGAGACCTAAACAAACCACTGCCTATTAATCCAGAAGTTCCCAACACTAGAATATTCATTTTAATTCAACGTCCTCAGCCTGTTTTTGTAATTCTAAAATGAAATCATCCTCGGAAAATATTTGAGACTTATGATCTGCAATAAGCAGCATTTTCTTTACTGCACGCGCAATTGATCGAGGAGAGCAGGGATCAAATGTAAATGCTGGAGTGCACACATCATGAACATAGTCCAATTCTGAGGACAGAATTGGAATCCCTAGTTGTCTAGCCTCCACGAGTGGTAACCCGAATGACTCAAATAAGGAAGGAAAAATCATTGCATCAATTTGAGTATATATGGAAATTAGGTCCTCATGAGATAGGTTCCCAAGATTGTAGATTCGTACATCTATACCTGCTAAGCCACTACCAAAAACTTTATGCATCAAATTCTCAAAATGATCGACAGGCAGGGTCACATACAATATTGGGAAAATGTTAGCCTTAGCTAACTCAAGCCATGCAGTAAATAGCAATTGGTGATTTTTGTGAGGATCCCCAGACGCAGGGTAAATAAAACTTTTAGTGTCCGACGAATGCAATTTGACAGGAATGGAACTGCTTGTCAAATTGATCGGCTTCATGAATGGGGCTACCCTTATAAAAAACTTATGGGGGAATTTATTTAACAGTAAATTCATTGACTCGGATTGGACAACTACTTCGTTAATACGAGAAGAAAGTAGGTAAAAAATTCTTTTTAAAAGAAAGCACTTAATTTTGAATTTTGTTGAAAATTTAACTTTTGGTAATTCATCAACTAAGAAGCGATTTTGCAAAAAAACAGCTACATAACAATTGGTAAGTGGTAATAAAGGGGGTAAGTTTCCAAAACAAAGTACAACTGAACCCTTGTCAACCTTTAGAAATAAATTAATATCAGAAATAAACCGTGCCATATAACCAGAATTAACCCAAATAATGTGAGAATATTTATCGGGGATATTTTCTTTTGGGACTTTTGAATTTAAAATTAAGCACGTATCAGGATACAAATTTTTGGAGCTCAAAAGATCAAGCAACTGCCTTAGGCCTCCGCCTTGATAAACGCTTGGAGCATAGATAAATAATTTGACTGGCAAGATTGATTAAGATAA
>CAIOIX010000219.1 GCA_903858445.1 uncultured beta proteobacterium | reverse complement strand
GTGGCGCGTATTTTTCCTCAGGCAGATTTGCTCAATGAAGTTTCTGCGATCGCAAAAGGTATCGCGGATATGCCATTGCTGACTGCGATGATGGTGAAGGAAAGCATCAACGCCTCTTATGAAACTTCGCTCTCAGAAGGTATTCATTTTGAGCGTCGTTTATTCCATGCTTGTTTTGGAACAAGCGATCAGAAAGAGGGCATGGCTGCATTTGTAGAAAAGCGCCCCGCGAAATTTACCAATTCTTAATCTAGATTCAGAGGCAGAACTAATTTTTCTCTAAGTAGCGTTGAGCTAGTTTGACCCAATAGTTCACGCCTACTGGGATGAGGGCATCATTAAAGTCATATGATGGGTTGTGGAGGTGGCATGGTCCCATGCCATGTCCAACGGAGCGATGATCGCCATCACCATTGCCTAAAAAGACGTAGCAGCCCGGCTTTTCTAGGAGCATAAAAGCAAAATCTTCTGCACCCATAGTTGGGTCAATCGCAGTGTTGACATTTTGCTTGCCAACCAATTCGCTCATTACTTCACTAGCAAAGTCGACTTCTTTTTGATGATTGATTAAGGGTGGATAGTTTCTAGAAAACCGAATTTCTGCCTGACAATCAAATGCGCTTGAAATGCTATGAGCAATCTCACGCAAGCGTTGTTCCATTAAATCGAGAACCTCAAGCGTAAAGGTGCGAACGGTGCCACCAATAAATGCACTATCAGGAATAACGTTGCTAGTTTCGCCAGCATGAAATTGCGTGACTGATAAAACCGCCGCATCTACTGGGCGCTTATTACGCGTGATGATGCTTTGCAAGGCAAGCACGACTTGTGCACCAGTAAGGACGGGATCAGCACTGTTATGAGGTAAAGCTGCATGTCCGCCTCTACCAGTGATAGTGATTTCAAAAGCATTACTTGAGGCCATCATTGGACCTGGAGTGACGCCAAAATGACCTTCATTTAATCCAGGCCAGTTATGTAATCCAAATACAGCATCACATGGAAATTGCTCAAACAAGCCATCCTTAATCATTTCACGTGCGCCCGCACCACCTTCTTCAGCAGGCTGGAAAATAAAAATCACCGAACCTTTGAAGTCCCGATGATTGGATAAATATTGAGCTGCACCCAACAGCATGGCTGTATGACCATCGTGACCGCATGCGTGCATCTTTCCGGGATTGCGGGAGGTGTGCGCAAAGTTGTTGTGCTCTTGTAGTGGCAGTGCATCCATGTCAGCGCGTAAGCCAATCATCTTGCCTGGCCCTAAATCACCATCTAGCCGACCAACAACACCAGTTTTCCCCATGCCGCGAAATACGCTAATGCCCCAACTCGATAATGCTTCCGCAACGAGGTCGGCTGTGCGGTTTTCTTCAAAACGCAATTCAGGATGAGCGTGAATATTGCGTCGAATTTCTTGGATCGCTTCTGCGGATTCAACGATTTCAGGTAGTAAATGCATCCCTTCATCTTATCTGAAAGTGAGTCAAGACGCACCCTAGCGGGGCTTTAAGCCCTGATTCAAGGGGGTTTACTTATTTCGGTAATTGAATGTGCTGTGCAGCAAATTCAAGCGCCTTAATAGAGTAGGGGCTATTTTTCAACTTTTGAAGCGCGGAGGGCAACGGCGGAATAGTTCCTAAAAAAGGCGCATCGATTTGGGATTGAAGAGTCTCAATATTCTCATTTAATAAATGCATTTTTTGAGACAGGATATTTGCAACCCAACCCGCAAATTTTAATTGACGCGACTTGAGTGCCTCAATTGTGAGTAATGCGTGATTAATGCATCCTAACTTCATCCCAACAACAAGAATGACTGGTAAATGAATTTCTTGGGCAAAGTCGCCTAAATCTTCTTGTTCATTTAAGGGGACTAAAAAACCACCGGCCCCCTCAACCACAACACAATCGGTTTGCTTTTGAAGGTCGCCAAAAGCTTGCAATACTCCAGCAAGCCCTAGATTCACTCCTTGGGATCTAGCCACAAGGTGTGGTGCAGCCGGCTCGTCCAAGATATATGGGCATAGATTGAGCTGATCGGGGGCCAAGTTCGAGGCAATCCGCAATGTTTCTAAATCTTCATTGAGTAATTTGCCATCGGGTCCTAAATATGTTCCAGCGACTACAGGCTTGAAACCAAGAGCATGCTTGCCTTGTGCTCGCAGCTTCAGAATGAGCGCACCACTTACTAAGGTTTTTCCAACCTCAGTATCTGTGCCAGTCACGAAAAATCCTGAGGAGTGATTCATGAATGGTTTTTCTCCAAAACTTGCCGTTCTATTAATTGCAAGGTTTTAATAAGAGAACGAAGATCATTCTCACTATGATTTGCGGAGAAAGTAATTCGTAAGCGTGAGCTTCCAACAGGAACGGTGGGTGGTCTTATTGCGGGAATCCAATATCCCGCCTCATCCAATAATGTCGCAGCCAATAAAGTATCGGCGTTACTACCAAGGATAAGCGGTTGAATTGGTGAGCATGAGGAAACTTTTTCCCATGTTGAGAAAATCATTTCTTGCTGCCAAATATCAATCAATCGATGTAATTGGACACGGCGCTGTTTGCCTTCATCAGATTCAATAATGTCGAGACTCTTGAGTAAGGTATACGCGATCGCGGGTGGCGTAGCGGTGCTGTAAATATAGGGGCGGCCTTTTTGAACTAACCACTCTACAAAGGTCTCTTGAGCACATATAAAAGCCCCGCTAACACCAGCAGCCTTACCTAATGTGCCAATATAGATGATACGATCCGAGTAAATATTTTCTTGCTCCAAAATGCCGTGACCTTGTTTGCCCAGCACTCCAAATCCATGCGCATCATCTACCAACAATAGAGCATCATATTGCTCGGCAATCCCTAAAAGTTTTTTTACAGGCGCAAGATCACCGTCCATGCTAAAAACACCATCCGTCACAATCAGCTTAAGAGTCTTAGAGTCTTTTTTGAGTAAATCAATTAATAAGTCTGGCTGCGTATGATCAAACAGCGTTACCGATGCATTAGTTTGTGCGCTTGCTAAACGAACGCCGTCAATTAATGAAGCATGGTTAAGTTTTGCAGAATAAATAC
>CAIOIX010000218.1 GCA_903858445.1 uncultured beta proteobacterium | reverse complement strand
CAGTAATTGCACGAAAGGCTTCATTAAATTCAATAAAGTGTCCTCCCATATCCGCTCTGGCAATGCCCAGTGGACTTAATTCATACAGGCTACGAAGTTTTGCTTCGCTTAAGTGAATTGTTTCTTGAGCTAATTTGCGCTCGGTAATGTCTCGCACTGTTGCTTGAATGACGGAACCATCAGAGCCCGCTTTAGGACTCAATAGCACTTCACAGATGAATTGGGATCCATCAAGTTGGCAATGGGTCCATTCAAAGAGGCTCTTACCATTCTTAATTACCTCTGCCATATGCTGATTGGCTAGAGTCATAGAGTCTTCACCATTGGCTTGAAAAGGTGGTGAGAATTGCGCTGGGTGCTTGCCAATAAAATCAGATCGATCTTTACAGCCAAATAATCTCAGAGTTGCTGGATTGCAGTCAATGAAGACTTGATTTTCTACTAGGATAATTGCATCTGGCGCGCCCTGATAAAGATCCTTGAGTTCTTGCGCTTGTTTCACCAACTCGGCATTTTTACCAAGAATGGCTTTTTCAGTCAACTTACGCTCGGTGATGTTGCGCTGAATCGAAATCCAGTGGGTATACCAACCCGTTTCATCCGCTACTGGAATGATGTCAAGCTCTGACCAAAATACCTCTCCACTCTTTTTGTAATTGAGTACCTCTTCACGAACCGGTTGCCACTTCTCAAGCGCTGCGCGAATTCTATCTAAAGTGGCACGGTCTGTACCAGACCCTTGAAGGATGGACGGAGCCTTTCCGATAACCTCCTCTGCTAGGTAACCCGTCTCCCTCGTATAGGCTTCATTCACAAACACAATGGGAGGGCCACCAGCTTGGTTCCGAGGTTCGGCTAAAGTAATCACCACCGCGTCATTCGTATTCGTAATCACTAGATCCGAGAGTCTGAGGGCGGCTTGACTCTGTTCCAGGACTTTGAGGTTTTCATTTAACGCTTTATAGGCACGACGCTGCCGAGCGAAAAACAAGCCAATAAGAGCATCTAAGATGACTGCACCGAAGATGGTAAAGGCTATATTGCGTCGCCATCTCGACAAATAATCACTTTCATCAAGTCCCAGGTTTATAAAATAGGGGTACGGACTTAGCTTTTTATAGGCAAACATGCGGGTAATCCCGTCAACTTGGGAGACGGCCCTAAGCGTTCCAGAGTCATGATCGATCAATGCTTTTTGCAATTGGCTTTCAGAATCCTTTTGACTTTCTTGACTCAAAACTTCTGGAAACCGATAAATTAAATTACCGTCTCCAATCGTGCGCACTGCAATTGCCCCATGCTCCCCCACTGCAATCCTTTTGAGTTCAGCTTCAAAGGTACTGATGGGTATGGACGTAGAAGCAAGACCCAGAAATTCACCAGATTGAGATCGAATGACCCTAGCAAATATCAATAACGGCAATTGCGAGTGTTTTCCAATAACCACTTTTTCGGAGAAGTATTGATTAACTTCCGGATGATCGTGTAGATAACTAAAATAGTCACGATCGGATACATTGGTGAGTTTTTCGTTGATATTGGAGCCGTATAACTGGTCACCTTTGGCATCATAAATACGTATTGAATTTGACAAGTGATTTAGTCTTACTTGCTGCTCAAGCAGATGTCCAACCCGTATTTGATAATGACTACGCGTACTTGGGACCATCTCCTCTGGTTTGATTTGTTCGACAACAAATGCCAGAGAGTTATCTACGCTTTTAAATTTATTCAAAAACTCATTGGCTAAAACATAAGTAAGATTTTCAGCGTGACGAGCTGCATCTTCTGTTTCCGATTGGTAGGCGCTCCATCCTTGGTAAGCAACCAAAGTGGCAAGCACCAGCGTTAAAGCGGCAAAAGGGATCCAACTACTAAAAAAGTCAGATTTAGCTTTAGAAAGGAGCTTACTCAAGATGGGCACACTCATCTTGAAAGCCTGCAGTAGGCCGGCGAAAAATCGTACGCCTGTAAATTTGGCGTTCGGCTTGTCGTGCGGGGGGGGGATTTGATAATCATTTTTGGGTCTTAAATTATAAAAAAATCGTAAAGTAATGACTAGATACAAGGGCTTATTAAATCCACACTAAAAGTCCATTTATGAAATTAGCTCCACGTTTGAAGAGTATTTATCGTGCGGCTTTTGCGTTGCTAGTTG
>CAIOIX010000217.1 GCA_903858445.1 uncultured beta proteobacterium | reverse complement strand
TACGTCTGAGGTAATGATGGCATCGCCACCAGTTAACTCCCAGAGCTTCTGAACAACATACTGAGGCTTCACAATTTGTGAGGCTTCATCGTATTTGAGGCAATCTTTTTTACGCCACTCATTAATCTGCTCCCACCAAGCGGCAACTTTTGCCTCATTTTTACGTGGACCAGCAGCCTTGAGTTGCGCAGTCATTTCTTGCAATACTTCTTTAAGGTTGCCAACGATTGGAACATCTACCTTCACACGCTTAGAAATCACGGAAGGATCGATGTCGATATGGATAATTTTGCGTGGATGACTTGCAAAATGAGTGGTGTTACCAATCACACGATCATCAAAACGCGCACCAATCGCAATCAACACATCACTATGCTGCATGGCCATATTGGCCTGATAGGTGCCGTGCATACCCAACATACCCAAAAACTGAGGGCTTGTACCTGGGAAACCGCCCAATCCCATCAGGGTATTGGTGACCGGATAACCCAACAAGTCAGCAAATTCTTTCAGTTCTGGCGCTGCATCGGCCAAGATCACACCGCCACCGGTATAGATATAGGGGCGTTCCGCCTCTTGCAACAAAGAAACAGCCTTGCGAATTTGTCCGCTATGACCCTTCACTACTGGATTATAAGAACGCATCTCCAGTGTTTCTGGATACACAAATGGGGCTTTCGCCGCCGAGACATCTTTCGGGATATCAATTAACACAGGACCGGGACGCCCTGTTTGAGCAATATGAAAGGCCTTCTTCAATACCAAAGGCAAATCCCTCACATCCTTCACAAGAAAATTATGTTTTACGACTGGGCGAGTAATACCAACGGTATCGGCCTCCTGGAAGGCATCCTCACCAATCGCATAAGTTGGTACGTTACCGCTGATGATCACCATTGGGATCGAATCAGTGTAGGCAGTAGCAATCCCCGTCACAGCATTTGTTACACCTGGACCTGAGGTTACTAATGCGACACCAACCTTACCGGTTGCACGTGCATAACCATCGGCCGCATGGACTGCTGCCTGCTCATGGCGGACCAGAATGTGCTCAAACTTATTCTGCTTAAAAATTTCGTCGTAGATAAAGAGTACAGATCCGCCTGGGTATCCCCAAACGAACTCAACACCCTCAGCATGCAAGGCACGCACGAGCATTTCTGCACCAATCATCTCTGGGGCTGCTGCGGGAGCTGGATTTAATGTGTCTTTATTAGCTTTAGTAGCTAAGAATTCGGCGCTGCTTGTATTCATTTTCTTTCGTCCTTTGCAATTTTCGGCAAAAAATTGTTTAGTCAGTTCTGTCTCTTGCTTATGGCCCGAGTTCGAACGGCGCTGCTACCGGAAAAAACCACTTCGTAAATGAGATTCTAGGTAGTAAGCCCTACATTCTATAGTAATCCCCTAAAATAGCCCAACTCTCATAGATTCAGGTCTAATCTTCTGCATTGCGTCAGCCCAAGAACTATCCGACTTTCTCAGCAGCGTTGAACAGCGTGCTTTTAAGCAAGCGGTTTATGCCGTGCGAGACGACGATGCAGCCTTAGATATTGTGCAAGATGCCATGATCAAGCTGGCAGAGAAATATGGTGATCGGCCGGCCGCTGAGTTGCCCTTGGTCTTCACCAGAATCTTGCAAAATCGCATTCATGACTGGTTTCGACGTCAAAAGGTCAGGAATACCTGGGTCACACTCTTTTCCAATATGGGTAAGAAATCGGATGAAAGCGATGATTTTGACCCCCTAGAGTCACTTTCTGCCCCTGATGACAGTGAGATTCACCAGGATGGTGCTCATAAACTTGAGCGTACCCAACTACTGCAGGCATTAGAGGCAGAAATATCAAAATTACCAGCTCGTCAACGAGAAGCCTTCCTGATGCGTTATTGGGATGAGCTCAGCATTACTGATACTGCCAAAGCAATGGGATGTAGCGAAGGTAGCGTCAAAACGCATTGTTCTAGAGCGACACAAGCTCTAGCTAAAGCATTGAAATTAAAAGGAATTACCCTGTGAACCGCGCCGAAGACCTGTTAAACCCGACCCAAGCTGACCAATTTGGCCAAGCAAGTGCTGCCCTGCTCAGACAAGGCTCTCAAGTTCTACCTGCCAGCATCAAAGATCGTCTCTACGCCGCCCGCATGAAAGCGCTTTCTGTCAGAAAACCAGAAAAGGTCAGCATGCAGAAGTCGGTACTGGCGGTTTCCGCTGGTAATTGGTCGTCTGGCTCACGCTCAATTTGGGATACTGTTGGCTGGCTTGCGCCACTTGTCGTCTTGGTTTTTGGTCTGATTGGTATTGCGCAGTGGCAAGAAGATTCACGCATTAACGATATTGCTGAAGTGGACGCCGCGCTCTTGTCTGACGATGTTCCGCCGGATGCCTATGCTGATAGCGGCTTTATGGGCTTCCTGAAGAATGGCGGTATTGCTGACTCTAGCTCTGATAGTTCAAGCTCAATCCAAAGTAAATAATTCGCCAATCACCCAGAATGGCAATCACCCTCAAGACAGTTGCTACCACTGCCTATGCTGCCCTAGCGATTACAGCACTTTGTGGAAGCATTTCTGCTGCTAACGCACAAGGTCCATCCTCTGGTGGCTCTGCTGCAAATGGTGGTCACAGCAAAACCACCGGCATCCCGGAGAAAAAATCCGACGGCACATGGGAAAGTCTCAAACCGGGTCAACAAAAAATTCTAGCGCCGCTCGAAAGTGACTGGGACTACATGCTCCCTGAAAGTCGTAAGAAGTGGGTGCAAGTCGCCATTCTGTATCCAAAGATGAATGAGCAAGATCAAGCTCGCCTGCAGTCTAGAATGGTCGGCTGGTCTAGCTTGTCACAAAAAGATCGTCGCGTGGCTCGTGAAAACTATCTTGCCAGCCTCAAGTTCCCTGCCGAGAAAAAAGCAGAAGCTTGGAGTGCCTACCAAAAGCTAAGTGATGAAGAAAAGAAAAAATTAGCTAAGGCAGAAGAAAATAAGAAGAAACCAACCGCAGCTAATGCGCCAACTTTGCAACAACACCCTATTAAACAAAAACCTGCTTTGACACTAAGCGCTCCAGAAAGTACTGCGGAGAGTATTGAGAGCACCAGTACCCCAAGCAATCCATAGGGCTTATGACGTCTGCAGAATTAAACGCACTTCCGTCTCCCCAATTTTGGCGTCGGGTTTTTTGCACCCTCTATGAACAACTTGTTTTACTGGGCGTAGTTGCGCTGACCTTCCTGGTGCCTAACTTAGCCTTAGGCATTTTATTCGGGGTTTCATTGCCAAACTGGCTTACTTTTTTGTATCTATATACCGTTCTGGGCTTCTACTTCGTTTGGTACTGGAGCAAGACAGGCCAAACGCTCGCTATGCAAACTTGGCGTATCCGCATCATCAATCAGAGTGGTGACACTTTAAGCAGAGGCCAAGCCTTTTGGCGCTATCTATTTGGCTCACTTTGGATTTTGCCTTGCATCTTGCTACAAGCTCTATTGCAACTACAAAAATGGCAAATTATTGAAATGCTTTTTACGGTAGCACTATTTATCTGGCCACTGAGCACTTATCTCGATCGCGCACATTTGCTTGGACGCCAAAGTTTGCCGGATCGTCTTGCTCGCACACGCTTAGTTGAATTACCTAAGAGCGCTGTCACACTCTCATAAGCAACATTGAGCTCCTCGCTTATACGTTTTCTTTAGGCGCTCTCTCTTAAGCATTCAATCGCACTGGCCTTTTGTATTGTTCTAATAAACCGAAATCCAGCCAAGCCGCAAGCAAGCAGTCCAAACGCAATCCCCATACCTAAAGCCTGCGCAAAGGCATTAAACTCGACCTCCAGGACGAAGCGACCTAAGACCCAAGCGGCAGCGCCTGCAGCCAAACCTGCCAAGGTCCCAGCAAGTAAGCCAATAATCATTAACTCAGCAGCAGCAATGCTACCCAATACTTTTTGAGAAGCCCCAACCGCCTTTAAGAGCGCAGCACTTCTAAAACGCTCATCTTGAGTAGCTGCAATCGCTGCCATTAACACCAAGATTGCTGCTGCAATCGTAAATGCAAATAGCACACCTAATGCCATCGATAGACGATCGAGCACCTCTTGGATCTGCGCCAATGACGCGGCAACATCAACAACCGTCAAGTTTGGATAGGTTTGGGTTAACTCGAAATCCAAATTCTGAATATTGGGCGGCTGGTAATAAGCCGTAATCCAAGATTGTGGTGAGTCTTTGAGTAAGTCTGGTGGCATGATGACAAAAAAGTTTACGCGCATTGATCCCCAGTCCAACTTACGCAATGAAGTTATTGGTGCAGTCACTTTTTCACCGGCAATCTCAAAGCTAAGCTGATCGCCCAGCTTTAACTGGAGTGTTTTCGCAATGCCCGTCTCCAGTGAGATTTGTGGCGCACCGCCTTCAATCCACTGGCCCGCAGTAATGCGATTACCTGGTGGCAATTGAGTTGTGTAAGAAAGATTAAATTCTCTATCAACCAGACGCCGAGCACTATCTTCAGCATAATCATTAGGCATGATGTTGCGGCCATTGATACTTATTAAACGGCCACGAACCATTGGATAAAAATCAGGTTTGACTAGCCCAGCAGTCAACAGTGCCTGAGCAATCCCCTGCTTCTGCTCATCTTGCACATTGATCATGAAGCGATTGGGGGCATCTACAGGAATATTGCCACGCCAGGTACTTAATAGATCTTGGCGCAAGAGCAAAATCATCAACAACGCCATCAAAGCAATGCCTAATGCAGTAATTTGCATCACCGCAAAGCCAGAGCGACGCGCTTGCATCGTTAGGGCAAAACGCAAGGCAAAATGTTTGGGCTTAATACGCCCAACGAGTTTTAGGATTCCCCAAGCCAGGAGCGCAAATAGCGCAAGCGCTGCACCAAAACTAAAACCAACCCAAGTAGCCAGTTTCCAATCCCTTGCCGCAATCGCAATCAGGATGCCGCAGGTACTGATGCCGAAGATCGCAACCCATACCGCTGCGACAGATGCCCCTTCGAATTCTTTTCGCACTAAACGTATCGGGCTCACTTTGACTAGACTAAACAAAGGCGGTCCAGCAAAGCCAATGAGTAAGAACCAGGCGAATAAAGCGCTCCATAAAACTGGCCAGAGCGAGATGGCTGGCAGATTAGCCAAGAGTAAATTACCCAATAAAGCTAAGAGGATTTGCTGTACACCATAGCCAATGAGTCCACCCAAGACTGTAGCCACCATGCCAATCGCCACTAAAGTTTTGACTTGGCGCCTAAGGATCAGATTCTGACTGGCCCCAAAACATTTGAGCACTGCACAGACATCCGACTGTTTGATGACGTACCGCCGCGCAGATAAAGCAATCGCTACCGCGGCAACCATCGCCGTTAACAAAGCAATTAATGATAGAAAGCGCTCTGCTCTCTCTAGAGTTTTACGCATGATCGGCTGGGCATTTTCTAAAGTCTCGATGCGTAATCCCCGTAGATCTTCAGATTCAATATAACGTGTCACCCACTGTTCATAACTGGCAACATCAGCATCAGCGCCAGCCAATAGCAATCGGTACGTCACGCGACTACCAAAGCCAATCAGCCCCGTTGCGGGAAGATCATCCAAAGACATCATCACGCGTGGCGCAAAGTTCATGAAACCAGCACCGCGGTCTAATTCACGAACAAGCGCTGCATCGATGATGAATTTCCGATCACCCAAAATGATTTGATCGCCCACCTTGGCATGCAAGCTATTGAGCATAGCTGGATCAACCCAAACCATGCCCTTGCTTGGACCTGCTGTTACTGGTTTGCTGGCTTGATTTGAGTGATCAACTTGCAGTTGACCACGTAGTGGATACGTAGGGCTTACTGCTTTGAGGGAGCTCAATTTACTTTGAGAGCCTACCGTGGCCATACTGGGGAAGACTACGGTTTGAGCAACCTGCAGTTTGCGCACTTGCGCTTCTGCAAGAAAGCGCTCTGGTATTGGCCGATCGCCAGCAATTAATAGATCAGCCGCAAGGAGCTGGCGCGCATCAAACTGAAATGCGCGCTGCATACGATCAGCTAAAAAGCTCACACTCGATAGTGCAGCAACCGATAAGGTGAGGGCTACAAACAGCCAAGCTAACTCACTGGACCTAAAGTCCCGCCTAAGACCTCGCAAGAGGTCAGACAACACTCCGATCAAACCGCCTGAACCTGACCGCCGTCCACTCGAGTGACGGTACCGGTAATGAATGAGGCATTTTGACTGCACAAGAAGGCAGCAGTATCACCATACTCAGTAGGATCACCATAGCGACCCATCGGAATTTGTCTCAAGCTCGCTTGTACTACCGCTTCATAACTAATATTTTCACGCCCTGCTCGCGCTTCATCTAGTTGGCGCAAGCGGTCCGTAGCAACGCGACCTGGCATGATGATATTCACAGTAATACCTTCTGCAGCAACTTCTGCTGCCAAGGTTTTAGACCAGGCTAATAAAGCTGCACGCAAGGTATTGGAAATGGCCAAGTTCTTAATGGGCGCAATTGCACCAGAGGTGGTGCTCGTCACAATCCTACCCCACTTACGCTGGCGCATGCCAGGTAGAACTCGATCAGTAATGCTGATAAGAGATAGCACCATGTCATTGAAACTTTTTTGCCAGAGCGCAGGGTCTTGACCAGCCGCTGGCGTTGGAGGTGGCCCACCAGTATTGTTAATCAAAATATCAATGGGGCCAAGCTCTTGCTCTACCTTAGAAACTAGGGCATCAATTACCGATAAGTCTGCCAAATCCCAAGAAAGCGCCAACGCCGTTCCACCCACAACTTCAATCATCTCAACAGATTTTTTTAAGCCCTCAGGATTACGACCAGTTACCGCTACTTTTACACCCTCGCGAGCCAGTGATACTGCCATTGCTTGGCCTAAGCCACGGCTAGATGCCAGCACCAGTGCAACCTTGCCTTGAATTCCTAAATCCATATGATCCCCAATGATTCTGCTCTATCTATTTTTATAAAAACTATGATGCTCAAACGCTGCAGCCATTAATCCAGCTGTAACTTCTGTTTCGCTACTACCTCTTTATAAACAGCGTACTCAGCCTTGATCTCTTTTGAGAATGCCTCAGGACCATTAACGTTGATGATAGAGCCAGTTTCCTCAATGCGCTTGAGCACTGCAGGATCTGTAACTACCTTTTGTACTGCCGCGTAGTATTTATCAACAATCTCTTTAGGCATGCCAGCTGGCCCCAAAAGACCGTAATATGCCATCCGATTAACAGGCGCTAATCCGACTTCGGCAAAGGTAGGTACATTTGGCAGTTGGGCCAAGCGCTTTGGTGCAGCAACGACAATCGGCACCAACTTACCGTCCTTAATAAACGGTAAAGAGGATGGCAAATTATCGAAAATCATGGATACCTGACCGCCAACGGTATCGGCTAGCGCTGGGCCAGCCCCGCGGTAGGGAATATGCACGATATAGACACCAGCCAAGCTTTTGAACAACTCTGTTTGCAAATGACCAATACCACCTGTACCAGAGCTTGAATAAGAATACTTACCAGGGTTCGCCTTCAAGACTGCCATAAACGTTTTGAAATCTTTTGCTGGGAACGAAGGATGAACAGCAATGATGTTGGGTGTCGCCGCAATATTAGTAATTGCCGTGAAATCTTTAATCGGATCGTAACCAATTTTGGGATTAATCGCTGGATTAGCCGCTGTCGTTGAAACAGTTGCCATGCCAATGGTGTAGCCATCTTTAGGGGCGCGCATCACCTCAAGGGCACCCACCGAACCACCGCCACCTGCCTTATTCTCCACAATCACTGGCTGACCCAGTTGACGACCTAAGGCATCACCTACGGCACGGGCAATAATATCCGTACTTCCGCCTGGTGCAAAGGGAACTACTAGACGAATAGGTCTAGTGGGAAAAGTTTGCGCAGAAGCAAAAGCACTAATCCCCATACCTAAGGCAAGCAGGGATAACTGAAGCGCCGAACTTAATAGCATGCGCCGAGCAAAGCTTTTCATAGAATTACTGTCCTAAAGGTTTGGGTAAATTTCCCGAATATTGATACAAAGCCACTTCGTACTGTTTTAGGATTGCTGCTAGCGCTTGTTGTTGACCAACAGCTAAAGCACCTGGCGTATTGTCTTTGAGGGTAACGCGCTGAGAGTAACGATTTGCACCAATCAGGGGATTAGTTTTTCCGCCATTGGCAACGGTAAGGAAAAACTCTACTGTCACAACAGCTTCAGGACGTACTCGGTAATCCCCATAAAACTCTTCCACAGTCGCTTGCAAAGTGTAATAAGGGAAAAAACTATTGCTCTGCCCCACTGTTGCCGAAAAAATATTCGAGCTATTAATCCACTGACGGGTAGCATTGCCAATCATCTCGCCTGGAATGGCTGAATAGACATTATAAAAATCTTTTTCATAGCGTTGATCACTCAAGCGATACACCATCGACTTACCATCAGAAGGCGGCGTCACAGAGATCGACCCAACCTTTAGCCAAAAATCAGTTCGCGGTTTAAAAGCTGATCCCGTTCGCTCCGGGGCAACCATCCAACTAGTCGGTTGAATTGCGGGCTGCTTAGGCAAAGAGCATGCTGCCAAATTGGCCACTAATACTCCACAAATAAAAAATTTCAGCAGCATTGATCGACTCATTCCTAAGGTTCTCATTTTTGCACCCCATTCATAGGTGGCGTAATACGAGGTGGTGGATCACTCCAAATCAAACTTGATGGCGACTGGCTAGCGATCCTAGTCAGCTCATTTAACTGCTCGCTAGTTTGCTTGAGATTCTCGATGGTGAGAGCAGAATCCCCCTGAATGCTAGTAATGGTCTGGCGTAAAGCTACCATGGTGCCTACGAGCTCACGCATCAAGATATTGAGCTCATCTTTATCAGTCACCTTAGCAATGCGAGCCAATAAGACGTTTAAATCTTTGACGGATTGAATGATCCCCTCATTGTCTTTGCCGTTACCGGCCATCATGACGTTTAGGTTATTCAATAAAGCATCAAACTTTTTCTGAGTGCCATCGATATTAATTTGATTCATGCCGTCAATCAACTTCTGAATACCACTAATAATTTGATCGGCCTGGTTTGGCAAAGAAGGAATGGTTGGATAGGCCGGTTTCCAGCTATAAGGCAATGGCGGGTAAATATCGGTAGTGGGGGTGAAATTAAATTCAATGTAGTTGACGCCTGTAATTCCCTGAGATTTAACTTGTGCGCGTAGATTATTTTTAACAAACTGTTCAATGAGATTTTCATTCACAGTTTCCCCAAGAATCTGCATTCGAACCACTACATATTGCTTTCTTTCCTGAAACGGGACTTCCTGCTCATAGATGTCACCCGATAAACCAATAAATGTAACTTGGCCAATCTTGACGCCCCTAAATCTCACAGCAGCACCAGTATCTAAGCCAGTAACTGACTGCTTAATGTAGGTCTCAATCACAAATGATTTTTTGAATAACTGACCCGATCCAAAGATGAGGACAACGGCAACTAGCACTCCGATTGCAGCAAGTACAAATACGCCAAGACGAAAATAATTGGGGTTCGAGTTATTACTCATGCTGCATCCTTGCTCATAATACGATTAAAGAATTGATGGACTCTAGGGTCGGCGCTACTATCTCTTAATACCTTTGGATCACCTTCGGCAATGATGCCCTTGGCACCCTTATCCAACATAATGACTTTATCGGCAATCGCATAAATACTAGCCAACTCATGCGACACAATCACAAAGGTAATGCCCAAGTTTTTGGATAAATCTAAAATCGTTCTATCAAGATCTGCCGAGGTAATGGGGTCAAGACCTGCTGAGGGCTCATCGAGAAATAAAATCTTAGGATCTAGCGCCATTGCCCTGGCAATAGCGGCACGCTTTTGCATCCCGCCACTAATTTCACTTGGCATATAAGCCTCATAAGGTAGGAGACCGACCAAATCCAATTTACAACGGGCTAATAATTCCATTTGATTCTGAGTGAGCTCGGTGTATTCCTGCATAAATAGCGTCACATTTTCTAGCAGGTTCATCGACCCAAAGAGCGCACCCTGCTGATACATCACACCAAAACTAGTCATGATCTTTTGGCGCTCAGCACCCTGGGCAGCAGTAATGTTTTGACCTTCAATCAGAACATCGCCTGATAGAGGCTGATACAAGCCAAAGAGATTTTTCAAAAGGCTCGATTTACCACAACCAGAGCCGCCAAGAATCACAAAAATCTCACCATTGTTGACGGTGAAATTGAGATCCTTCATCAATACGTTCGAACCGTAACCTACTGTGAGATTCTGAACATCAATGGCGTAGTTGCTATTTTCGGAGGTGTTATTGATCGCGTCCATCAGAAACCCGTCTTATAGGAAATGAAGGCGAATACACCGTCAACCAACACGATCATGACGATACTACTCACGACCGCGCGCGTCGCAGAAATACCCACGGCTGCCGCCCCCGTGCCAGTTTGCATGCCACGTAAGCAACCTACCGCTGAAACTACAACACCAAATAATGTAGCCTTTATTAAGCCAGATGAAATATCTTCAATATCAACCGCTGCCAACATGCCGTTATAAAAATTAATAAATGGAATGCCATAGGCCAACATCGTAAACATAGAAGCGATGATGCTAACAATATCAGCGTACAAAGTTAAGATAGGCATAACTAAAATACCCGCAAGCACGCGGGGCACTACCAAGAAGCGAATGGGACTTAGGCCGCCACTTACCAATGCATCGACTTCGCTATTGACTGTCATGGTGCCGATCTCAGCAGCAAAGGCAGCCGAGGAGCGACCGGCGAGCAAAATAGCGGTAATTAAAGGACCCATTTCACGAACAATGCCTAGCGCGGCTAGCGGACCGACAAAAGACTCGGCGCCAAATTGCTTCATACCAATGGCTGCCTGAAACGACAAAATCACCCCGATCAAAAATGCCACCAAACCAACAATCGGCAAAGCATTAATGCCAGCTTCTACGGCAGCGTTAACAAAATCACCCCAGCGTACTTGTTTGATGTTACGAATAGACCATACCAAATCTGCAGTTAAGTGGCCAGTGAAGGTAATGAGACCGCGCGCGTCATCCAATAAATTCTGAGCAGCTATGCCAGTACTCACTACAAAACTTCTACGTGGTTTTACAGCGGGTACTGGAAATAAATTTGAGATAGGATCAAATTCTTGTAAAAGTGGCTCATAACGAGAATCCAAACCAACGATCTCAAACTTTCCACCCGCCTTTTGCTGAGCCTCCTCGACGCCAATTAAAAAGGCAATCCCTGCGCCATCTAAAGAAGCAATCCGAGAGGCATCCAATACCAAGGATTGGCTTGTATCTTGTTTAAGCCAAGCATCTTGAGCATCACGAATTTGAGTCCAAACCCCGCCTAGAGAATAGACATTAATCTTGCCTGCTAGGGAAATTTTGGCATTTGCGGCATCAGCCTGCATCCAAACGGCGACCGGAGGCTCTACTGAGGAAATGGGGGCTGTAATGCTCATGGGCGAACTATAAGGGATCTATATGAAACGGATGTGAAACATGCAGAAATGATATAGGGTCGATCGCGAGCTTGCTATAGCCAGCAGGAATTAAGTCCATGATTTCTAAATTCGCAACCAACTTGCGTCTTAGTAACACAATATCTATATAAATTAGAGGGTTAAGAGAATAAAGATATGTCATGAATGTAACGCCTAAGCACTCTTAATTCCTTTTTTATTGACTTCGTCCATACTAAATTGTGAAGCTGTAGCGCCATGCTAAGCAGGTGCACAATGAATTAAAGGGACTGCGGGCATCAAACCGCTAATGGATGCTATTGATTCGCGATCTCAAGTTATCCCTTAGAAAATCTGGATTTTAGGCGGTAAGTAAGGAGTATTGCGGGATATAGCCTTAAAAATGAAGGAATAATTTACCCTACAGTAATAGGAACCCATTACAAAATTGTCGCAAGACTACAGCGCACCAGTAAGACTTTGGTGACTTCTATCAACATAATGAAGCCCGCACTCAGGCAGAAGGGTTGGGAGTATCATTAGGAAATATGACATTAAGTCCTTACCACCGATTTGCTATTGAAAAAGAAAAATTGTGGAAAGACTTGCCTGAGCGAGAGAGAAGAATTCTTGTAGAGATTTTGGGGCAAGATACCCAAAATCCGATGCGCGTCATGGATATTATCCTTTGTGCAAACCTGGGTTCTCAAGCAACAATTCATGCTGCGCTGACCAACCTTCAAAAAGCTGGTTATTTGCGTTACACCTCATATAAGGCAGATGGACGGAGTAAGTTCATTACCCTATCTCCAAAGAGTGTGTCCTTATTTAAACGTCTAGATAGGTTATTGGTAGCCTGCTCTCAATCAGCAGAGCAATTAGCGGCCTAACATAACAAGATCCCTTCTTGCATCAGACGATTGATATATGGGTGTCATATAGAAGCTTTATATGCTTTGTTTGCTTTATTTGCTTTACCAAAATAATGCGTAATATTTAAATCCGCCTCTTTGGTAGGTATTTATGGATTCAAAACCCATCCGAGCCACCACCAATAAGTACCCATGCCCACAATTATTAGGCATATGCATCGGTTACCCCCAACCATTCAAAATGATTTGTAGGTATAATAGCAGTATTGTTTAATGTTGAGCTGATAGTTGAGTAGTCAGCTCCAAGCCCTAGCAAATATTGAGGGAGGATTGAAAAGCTATATCCCAAACCCACCACTAAGGGGACAGAGCCTTTTGAGGATGATGGGATAGAGAGTGCATAGGGGGCAGTATTTGTTTGGAAGGTAGTGCTAGCTGATGAATTGTTTTCATACCCAGTAGATAGCTATCCAGATAAGCCTTCAAAAGCTGATTTAGCGACGCCGCCTTTAGAAATCAAACCGACCGTTAGAATTACTGACGCTATTAATAGTCTTTTATATGAAGTAGCCATAACACCCTTAAGATTTAGCAAATACTCGGGATCTATGGCGACAGCCTTAGCAAGAGGCTAAGACAGCTCAAAGGTCTGTTGACTAAATTATACCGACCCCCTTGGGGTTGATAGAAGAACGTCATAGATTGACCCTCGTAGGCTCAACGAGACCCTAAGCAGCCATTAAGGTTATTACAAAACCACCCAAAGGTATTTCTTATGTCTCTTGAGGCTGGGCCTAGGAAGTCTAATCCAATTTAAGATTAAGCTGCATATAAAGCCAGTAAGGTAAAAGTTGTGATGGAGGCTCAGCACCTTCATAAGGCTCACATGTTTTAAAGCCATGCGATATATACATAGATTGCGCATTCTTCATAAAAACACCTGTATCTAGATTGAGTGTTTTATAACCGCGACTTTTTGCTTCCAAAATTAATTTTTCAAGGACCATGCTCCCATACCCGTGCCCACGATTTTCGGGCTTTGTATAAATTCTGACTACCTCACTATTACCACTAGGAAGCTGTCTCAAGCCACCCATAGCAATGGGAGTCCCATCAAGCACTAAAAGATAGAGTGCAGCATTAGTATGATCCTTAGGAGAAATGATGTTCATAGACTTGGTGATATACGCATCCATTGGCATCCCCGTAATATCTTCAATCGAGAAATTACAGGTTGCTTGCATCTGGTCATCCATCCAAGCGAAGTATTCCTTGGTCATTTTTAAGGCAGCATCTGACCACATAGGGCTATGGGCATCCACAAAATAAGTTTGCATCATTTAAATACACT
>CAIOIX010000216.1 GCA_903858445.1 uncultured beta proteobacterium | reverse complement strand
TGAAGCCCATCAAGAGCATCACACCTACTTTCATTCAGGCGAAAAAAGAGCTTTTGATATAGATCGGTACGCACTATCGCTTCAACTCCCTGCGCATATGCATCGCATCTCTGGCGCCTATATTCATCATGCTGATAATGGCAATTACCGCTATATGGTGGATATCCCAATTGAGGGGTCAAAAAATCGTTCATATTCCATATTCTTTAATCTTGCACTCAAGAGCAAAGCGCAGCGCAACCATTTAAAAATGTATGTAGTTAGCGCATATATTAAAAGTGCCAAACTCAAGGCTAACGCTCGAACCCGGCGTTTTAAGAGTCTAGTGGCGGAAGTCTCTGATATTTTTGCTGGCACTGGTGGGTAGACGAAAAAAAAGCGCCGAAGCGCTTTTCCCGATCTAAGTAAATAGATCTTGTGGGTCTCTGTTACCCTTGCGTTTGCAAGACCTTATAGAAATCTATAAGGCAGCTAAATCCGTATTTCGCCCACTCTCGGATGTCTTAGGTTGGATAATAGACTCAGATATCTTACTATAAACATGAATTTATTTGTTTTAAGCATTAAAATGCTCGTACAGTAACTATTTATTTAAAAACCCATGAAACTAGAAGAGCGCAAAAACCTTGGAAAAATGATTATAGGCGCGAGGGCTTTTCTTGGTCTGACGAAGGTTGATTTGGCCAAGATGGCTCATCTTGGGCATGATTCAATTACACGAGCAGAGTACGGCGATCCGGCCATCAGCGTTAACTCTCTGTCCGCCATACAAAAGGCGCTCGAGGAAAACGGTATTGAGTTTCTGGATGGAGCAAGATCCATATCTTTAAAGGTGCGTGAGAAGCGTGGCCTTGTAGGCCTGGCAATAGTCATTGATCCGACAATGCCACTAGGAACACGATTTACTTCGGTGAGCCCATCATCAGTTAGTTAGCACCATCTCATCACCCATAGAAGTGGAGGGGGGTTATCACCGAATGAATCATCCCGGAGTCTAAAAATACACCTCACTATTGAGATGCATCTTTAATCTCAGAGCGCACTGACATCGTTTGGATTTTTTTGAAAGCGCCGTGTCCACACCATTTTCGATTGAGTGTACAAAGATTTTCAAAAAGCAAAGAGAGCGTGTCCACGCCCTATATAAAAATTAACGCGATCTCCATTCGCTTCTGAAATCCGAAAATCCATTCAAAACTATTCAATTTTTTTAAAACGCAAAAATGATTTTTGAAGCCCGTTTTTTGTTCTGAAATCGAAAAATTGACCCAAATCATTTCTCGACCCTGGGAGTTCTAAAGCAAATTCTCAGAAATGTCACTTTGCCATGGGTCTATATGGTATATGGCTTAGAGGGTAATTTAGGCTTGCTAATGCCATGTATCACCCCTCATAAATTCAGGTATGCAATATCAGATTATATCTGTTAACATGTTAACAATGATTAAAAAATCGAAGCCAAAGATTGAATCTCAGCTAGAGAGGGAGACCTTTAGGCTAAAGGCAAATAAGGGTGGCGGGATTTTAAGTTTTGAAGTTTGGGGTTATGTTCAAGATGGCAGGACGGTGGTGACAAGGTATAACTTAGCGTATATCAATCTACTGATTTGCCAAAAAGATAATGGACGAGTGCTGGGTTTTGATAATGCGCATGATTATCACCACAGGCACTATATGGGAAAAGTAGCCCC
>CAIOIX010000215.1 GCA_903858445.1 uncultured beta proteobacterium | reverse complement strand
TGGCGGTACGATGGCCTTGGGAATTCGTTTGGAATTATTCCAGCCTGGTTTGCAATTCCTCCGCCCAGAGTTCTTTAATCAGCTGACTACCATGCACGGTTTGGTGATGGTATTCGGCGCAATCATGCCGGCCTTTGTTGGTTTTGCTAACTGGATGGTGCCGCTGCAAATTGGCGCATCCGATATGGCATTTGCTCGTATGAATAACTTTAGCTTCTGGATTCTGCCTGTTGCAGCTACTTTGTTATTGAGCTCCTTCTTGGTTCCTGGTGGCGCACCTTCAGGTGGCTGGACAATCTATGCTCCCTTAACTTCACAGATGGGTCCTGGAATGGATATGGCAATTTTTGCCCTCCATTTGTTAGGCGCCTCCTCCATCATGGGTTCGATTAATATTATTGTTACCATTTTGAACATGCGTGCTCCTGGCATGAGTTTGATGAAGATGCCTATGTTCTGCTGGACTTGGCTGATCACTGCCTACTTGCTGATTGCTGTAATGCCGGTATTGGCTGGCGCGATTACGATGGTTCTAACAGATCGCCACTTCGGTACTTCATTCTTCTCTGCTGTTGGCGGTGGTGACCCAGTGATGTTCCAGCATATTTTCTGGTTCTTTGGTCACCCAGAGGTTTATATCATGATTCTTCCAGCTTTTGGAATCGTTAGCGAAATTGTTCCTGCTTTCTCCAGAAAAACATTGTTCGGCTATAGCTCAATGGTTTATGCAACCTCTTCTATTGCGATTCTGTCATTCATCGTTTGGGCGCATCACATGTTTGCAACTGGTATGCCTGTCACTGGTCAGCTGTTCTTCATGTACGCCACGATGTTGATTGCTGTGCCAACAGGCGTGAAGATTTTCAACTGGGTTGCCACGATGTGGAAGGGTTCAATGACCTTTGAAACCCCAATGTTGTGGGCCGTTGGTTTTATTTTCGTATTTACTATGGGTGGCTTCACTGGTCTGATCTTGGCAATGGCGCCAATTGATATTGGCTTGCAAGATACTTATTATGTGGTTGCCCATTTCCACTATGTTTTGGTTGCTGGTTCATTATTTGCCATGTTTGCTGGCTTCTACTACTGGTGTCCAAAGTGGACTGGCCGTATGGCGAATGAAACGCGCGGCAAGATCCATTTTTGGGCTTCCATGATTTTCTTTAATATCACCTTCTTCCCAATGCACTTCTTGGGATTGGCTGGTATGCCACGTCGCTATGCCGACTACCCAACTCAGTTTGCTGACTTTAATATGGTTGCATCCATTGGTGCACTAGGCTTTGGCTTGGCACAGGTCTACTTCCTACTCTTCGTAGCATTGCCAGCTTATCGCGGTAAGGGTGAAAAGGCTCCAATGAAGCCATGGGATGGTGCTAAAGGCTTGGAATGGACTGTGCCTTCACCAGCACCTCACCATACTTTTGAAACCCCTCCATCAGCACAGCAATTGCATGACGCAGGAATTTAATTCGAAATCTAAGCAAGTCCTAGCTGCGAATAATCGTCGCTTAGGACTTGTGTTATTGAGCGTAGTTGTAATTTTCTTTATTGGCATTGTGATTAAACATAGTGTTTTAAGCTAAACGCGCTGATTACCCAGATGTCAGGAGTTCAAAACCTCAACCGCCAAATTATGCTGAAGCTGTTAATTGCTGCGGTAATGATGTTTGGTTTTGGATACGCTTTGGTGCCACTGTATAAGGCGTTATGTGAAGTAACAGGCATCAATGTAGTAACCAGTAAGAATGATTACGGTATTAGGGCTTATAGCCCTAATAAGGTTGGTAATACTCAAGTAGATTATTCGCGTGTAG
>CAIOIX010000214.1 GCA_903858445.1 uncultured beta proteobacterium | reverse complement strand
GAGGAATTGGGAAATTTTCTTAAACATGATTGATCAACTTATTTCCAAATATTCCATGGGGATACCACCCATGCGCCGACAACCACCACCCAAAACACGGAGATGGGAATAAAAATCTTCCAGCCCAAACGCATGATTTGGTCATAGCGATAACGTGGCAATGTGGCACGCAACCAGATCACGCAAGACAAGAGGAAGAAGGTTTTGCCAAATAACCAGAAAAATCCTGGAATATCTCGCAAGATTGGTAAATCAACAATAGGTAACCAGCCACCCAAGAACATCGTTGCAGCCAATGCTGCGATCAAGATCATGTTGGCGTATTCAGCCAAGAAGAACATCGCAAAAGCCATGCCCGAGTACTCAACCATGTGCCCGGCAACAATTTCAGACTCGCCTTCCACTACGTCAAACGGATGACGGTTGGTTTCAGCGACACCAGATATAAAGTAAATCAAGAACATTGGTAGTAATGGCAACCAGTTCCAAGAGAGAAAATTGAGACCTAGGCTTGCAAAATAGCCCTGCTCTTGTGATGCCACGATAGTACTGAGATTCAGGGACCCGGATGTCAGTAAGACGGTGACCAAGGCAAAGCCCATCGCAATTTCATAAGAAATCATTTGCGAGGATGCGCGCATTGCGCCAAGAAATGGATATTTAGAGTTAGATGCCCAGCCTGCCAAGATTACCCCGTAAACACCAATCGAAGAAATGGCCATTACGTATAGCAGGCCAGCGTTCACATCAGCCAAAACCATCTTCGCCTGGAAAGGTATTACAGCCCAAGCTGCAAACGCAGGCATGATCACCATCACAGGGGCGATAAAGTAAAGAACTTTGCTGGCTTGTGCTGGAGAGATAACCTCCTTCAACAAAAGTTTTAATGCATCAGCAATTGGCTGCAATAAACCCAAAGGTCCTACACGGTTAGGCCCAAGACGAATGTGCATCCAGCCAATAAGCTTACGCTCCCAGAGGGTGAGATAAGCAACGCAGCCAAACATGGGCAACACGATGATGACAATTCTGACTAAGGCCCAAACCAGTGGCCATAGGGAGCCAAAAATGGCCTCACCTTGCGTTGTAATAAGGCTCAAGAAATTTTCCATCTCGTTCCTTATGCTTTGCTAACAGTTACAAGACCGAACATCGGTCCTAATTTTGCACTAGCTGAAGTGCCCGCTGAAATACGCACTACCCCAGCCGCCAAATTCGCCTCGAGAGTAGCTGGCATATCTACCGATTGAGCTCCTTGGCTCACGCGGATAGCATCACCCTCTTTCAAACCCAGTTCAGCAAATAGTTTTTGACCTAAGCCAATTTGATTGCCCCGCTTTGAGTCACGCGTTAAATGCAAGGCTGGGGAGCGACGCACAATTTGATCGCCAGCATAAATATTCACATCGGATAAACGCTCTAAGCCATTCAGTGGGGCTAGATTGCCATTTGACAATGTATTAACTCCCGCTAGATTGTTCAACTTCGTGCAGTAAGTCTCACCAAGCGCTTCGCCCAAAACTTCCTCAGGAGTGTTAAATAGGAAACCATCTAACTCTAAAAGGCCACCAAGAACCCGCAATACTTTCCATGCTGGACGAGAATCACCTAGGGGCTTGACTGCAGGTTGAATTGTTTGAGCTCTGCCTTCAGCATTCACAAAAGTAGAAACAGATTCTGTGTAAGTTGCGATTGGTAAAAGCACATCCGCAAGCTCCAAGAGATCGGCGCTCTTATAAGCGGTCAATGCAATAACGGTACTGGCTTTACCCAGGGCGGCACGTGCTTGCTCAGGATTTGGCAAATCAGAATCTGGCTCAATATTCATCAAGATCACTGCGCGACGCTCACCAGAAAGAATTGACTCTACACCGGCGCCATTTGCAGCCACCAAGCTAGCGCCAACCGAGTTACCACCGTCCGGTAGGAATCCAAGAGTAGCACCTGTCTGCTCCGCAATGAACTGCGCTAAGACGTGCAAATCGCTTGCATGTGGGTGGGAAATCGCAGCCGAACCCAGCAATACCGCTGTTGTCGCACCAGCGATCAAGCTATCCGCAACCAACTGAGCCACTACAGAAATTGGCAAACTAAAAGTACCGGCTGGAGCAGAAACCGACTTAGCCTTCGCAACCGCTAGAGCAATCTCGCTCAAGGCATTTAACCAAGCACTTGGTGCCGCAGCAAAACTAGCAGCAGTAGTCATCAACCAGTCATCGCCACCCGCATCGATGCGATGGACCACTAAACCACGTTTAGTCGCTGTACGTAGACGCGCAGCAATTACCGGCTGATCTTTGCGCAAGAAACTTCCGATCACTAAAGCGCGGTCTAATTCGCTTAATTTAGCAACTGTCATACCCAACCATGGGGCTGAGGGTGCACCCTTTACATCAATTTGACGTAAACGGGTATCAACTTGGTTTGAACCCAAGCCTCGAATCATTTTCTGAAGAAGGAAAAGTTCTTCTGTACTGGAAATGGGATGCGCTAAGGCAGCCACGGACTCTGGACCACTCTCTGTTGAGATAGTTTTAAGTGAGCGCGCTACATAATCTAACGCAGACTCCCAGTCAGTCTCTAACCACTGACCGCCCTGCTTGACCATTGGTGTTGTGATGCGATCTGTACTACTTAAACCTTCATAAGCAAAACGATCACGGTCACTAATCCAGCATTCATTAATAGCTTCGTTATCTAGAGCAACTACGCGCATGACTTTATTGGCTTTGGTTTGAACAGTCGTATTGCTGCCCAAACTATCATGCGGACTTACGGAGCGCTTGCGACCTAATTCCCAAGTTCGGGCTGCGTAACGGAAAGGCTTGCTCGTCAATGCACCCACTGGACACAAATCAATCATATTTCCAGATAGCTCTGAATCAATGGTTTGACCAAGGAAAGTGGTAATTTCTGAATGCTCGCCACGATTAACCATCCCCAATTCCATCACGCCGGCAACTTCTTGACCAAAACGTACACAACGAGTGCAGTGAATACAGCGGGACATTTCTTGCATCGAGATCAGCGGCCCGACATTCTTATGAAATACAACGCGCTTTTCTTCGTCATAGCGGGATTCAGACTTGCCATAACCAACTGCTAAGTCTTGCAACTGGCACTCACCGCCTTGATCGCAAATTGGGCAATCTAAAGGATGATTAATTAACAAGAACTCCATCACGGATCGCTGCGCTTCTACTGCTTTAGCTGAATGCGTAAAGACCTTCATTCCTTGCGTTACTGGTGTTGCACAAGCGGGCAATGGTTTTGGCGCTTTCTCTACTTCCACCAAACACATCCGGCAATTAGCGGCGATTGACAATTTCTTGTGATAACAAAAATGAGGGATATAGCTGCCAAGCTTAGCCGCAGCGTGCATCACCGTCGAACCTTGCGGAACATCTACTGTCTTGCCATCTAATTCGATTTCAACCATGCTCACTTTATGAAGTCCCGTGCTCAATATCTTTTATAAGGGTTGCGCAGAATCTAAGCAGCGCTTATGTTCTACGTGATAAGCAAACTCATCCATGTAATGCTTCAACATGCCACGTACTGGCATAGCAGCCGCATCACCCAAAGCACAAATCGTACGACCCTGGATATTTGCTGCCACATCGTTGAGTAAATCCAAATCTTCGGGGCGGCCTTGACCATGCTCAATGCGATGAACAATGCGCCATAACCAACCTGTACCTTCACGACATGGAGTACATTGACCACATGATTCTTCGTGATAAAAATAAGACAAACGCTCTAAGGCGCGAACCATGCAGCGCGTATCGTTCATGACGATCACTGCACCAGAACCCAGCATTGAACCTGCCTTAGCAATGCTGTCATAGTCCATAGTTAAATCCATCATCTGAGCACCAGGAACTACTGGAGCAGAAGATCCGCCAGGAATAACAGCTTTGATCGCTTTACCGTCGCGCATACCACCAGCCAACTTCAATAGCTCGGCAAAAGGTGTGCCCAATGGAATCTCATAATTACCCGGATACATCACGTCGCCAGAGACTGAGAAAATCTTGGTGCCGCCATTGTTCGGCTTACCAAGATCTAAATACGCCTGACCACCAATAGCCATAATGAATGGCACAGCAGCAAATGTTTCAGTATTGTTGATCGTGGTTGGCTTGCCATACAACCCAAAGCTTGCGGGGAAAGGTGGCTTAAAGCGTGGCTGACCTTTTTTACCTTCAAGCGACTCCAACAGAGCAGTTTCTTCACCGCAGATATATGCACCCCAACCTGGAGAAGCATGCAATTGGAAGTTGAAATCGCTACCCAGAATTTTGTCACCCAAATAACCAGAAGCGCGAGCCTCTTCAAGAGCTTCTTCAAAGCGTGAGTAGGTTTCCCAGATCTCGCCATGAATATAGTTGTAACCAGTCGAGATACCCATGGTGTAAGCACCAATAATCATGCCTTCAATCAAAGCATGCGGGTTGTAACGCATGATGTCGCGGTCTTTAAAAGTACCGGGCTCACCCTCATCGCTATTGCAGACTAGATATTTTTGCCCTGGAAATTGACGGGGCATGAAGCTCCACTTCAATCCCGTTGGGAAACCTGCACCACCACGACCGCGCAATGAAGATGCTTTTAACTCAGCAATGATGGCATCGGGAGCCACCTTCTCATTAATGATGCGACGGAGTTGTTGATATCCACCACGATTTTCATAATCTTTTAAACGCCAGTTATCACCATTTAAGCCAGCCAAAATTAAAGGCTTAATGTGACGATCGTGCAAGCTAGTCATGATACTTTCCCTTCTGCACGACACTCATTTAAGAGCGCATCAATCTTTTCTTTGCTCATGAAGCTACACATGCGCTTGTCATTGACCAGCATCACTGGTGAATCACCACAGGCGCCCATACACTCGCCCTCTTTCAGGGTAAATGTGCCACAAGGAGTTGTCTCGTTAAAGCCGATGCCGAGTGTTTCCTTAAGATAAGTCGCAGCAGTCTCACCATGCGTTAACTGACATGGCAAATTGGTACAGATCACTAACTTGAACTGACCAATAGGCTTGGTGTTGTACATGTTGTAGAAGGTTGCCACTTCGTCAACGGCAATAGCTGGCATATCCAAAATATCGGCAACGATGTTGATTACATCTGAAGAAACCCAACCCACTTCGGTTTGTGCGGCTATCAGTGCAGCCATCACTGCAGATTGCTTTTGCTCTGGAGGGTATTTTGCGACATTACGCGCAATGTCTGCGAGCGTTTTGTCAGATAGTTGAAGAGTTATTGTCATTAAATAATCCTTGGCGCGCTATTAGCGGTCAATCTCCCCGAACACGATATCTTGGGTACCAATAATAGTTACGGCATCAGCCAACATGTGACCACGTGACATCTCATCCATGGCGGAGAGGTGCACAAATCCAGGAGCACGAATCTTCATACGATATGGCTTATTGGCACCATCAGAAATTAAGTAGATACCAAATTCACCTTTTGGATGCTCAACGGCTGAATAGGCCTCACCATCTGGAACGTGCATACCCTCTGTAAAGAGCTTAAAGTGATGAATCAACTCTTCCATATTGGTCTTCATATCCACACGTTTTGGTGGAGCTACTTTATGGTTGTCACTCATGACGGGGCCTGGATTTGCTTTTAACCAAGCAACACACTGTTTAATGATGCGATTAGATTGATACATCTCTTCCATACGGATCAAATAACGATCGTAAGAGTCACCATTTACACCAACGGGAATATCAAACTCAAGCTTGTCGTATGTTTCGTATGGTTGCTTTCTACGCAAATCCCACTCAATGCCCGCACCATGCAGGAGCTTGAGAAAGCCTAAGTTTCTTCCAAAGAGTAAACGTTAAAGCCAAAGGTCAAACATTCAGAGACTTGTTTCGACAGGTCCTGATGT
>CAIOIX010000213.1 GCA_903858445.1 uncultured beta proteobacterium | reverse complement strand
GTGGGTTGGATTGCTCAGTGGGAAGAGATGATTACTGATCCTGAGTACAAGATCGGTCGACCACGTCAGTTGTATGTTGGTGAAACATCACGTGCTGTTCCTAACATTTCTGTGCGCAAATAAGGATTACAAAGAATCTTATGTCACGTACGCTTTATGACAAATTGTGGGATGACCATGTTGTTTACTCTGAAGAAGATGGCACAGCGACGATCTACATTGATCGTCAGCTGCTCCATGAGGTAACCAGCCCCCAAGCTTTTGAAGGCCTCAATATTGCCAGGCGTCCTATTTGGCGTATCTCAGCCAATTTAGCGGTTTCGGACCACAATGTTCCAACAACGGATCGGTCTGAGGGTATTGCCGACCCAATTTCTAAGTTGCAAGTCGATACCTTAGACCAGAATTGCGATGCTTTTGGTATTACTCAATACAAAATGAATGATGTCCGCCAAGGAATTGTTCATGTGATTGGGCCAGAGCAGGGCGCAACCTTGCCAGGTATGACTGTTGTGTGCGGTGATTCACACACGAGCACGCATGGGGCTTTTGGCGCCCTTGCATTTGGTATTGGCACTTCTGAGGTTGAGCATGTTCTGGCTACTCAAACACTGCTGATGAAAAAAAGCAAGAACATGTTAGTTCGCATCGAAGGTCGTCTTCAACCCGGTAGCACTGCGAAAGATCTGGTTCTGGCGGTGATTGGAAAAATTGGAACGGCTGGCGGAACCGGTTACACAATCGAATTTGCTGGTGAAGCGATTCGTAATTTGTCGATGGAAGGTCGCATGACGGTATGCAATATGGCGATTGAAGCAGGCGCACGAGCTGGCTTGGTTGCCGTAGATGAAACCACTATTGAATATATTCAAGGTCGGCCATACTCCCCCAAAGGTGAAGCCCTTCGTCACGCATTGCAATACTGGCGTACCTTGCATTCAGACGCCAATGCAACGTTTGATGCTGTGATTGAGTTACGCGCTGAAGAAATTGCACCTCAAGTTACCTGGGGTACATCACCAGAAATGGTTCTTGATATCAGTGATCGTATTCCCGACCCAGAAAAGGAGCGCGACCCAAACAAACGCTCTGCAATGGAGCGCGCTTTGGAGTATATGAATCTTGTACCCAATACCCCCATCAGCAATATCTCCATTGATAAAGTGTTCATCGGCTCCTGCACAAACAGCCGTATAGAAGATATGCGTGCAGCCGCTAAGGTCGTGGACCGCTTAGGTAAGCGCGTAGCGTCGAATGTGAAATTGGCAATTGTTGTTCCTGGATCTGGATTAGTGAAAGCACAAGCAGAGCGTGAAGGTTTAGATCGTGTATTCAAGGCTGCGGGTTTCGAATGGCGTGAACCGGGTTGCTCAATGTGTTTGGCCATGAATGCAGATCGTCTTGAGCCGGGTGAGCGCTGTGCTTCAACCTCTAATCGCAATTTTGAGGGTCGACAAGGTAATGGTGGTAGAACACATTTGGTGAGCCCTGCAATGGCCGCCGCCGCCGCTATCGAAGGACACTTCGTTGACATTCGCAAGATTTCCTAAGGAAGCCCAGTGTTTAAATTATCTTCGCTCACCATGATTAAAAAACTCAGCATCGTAGCTGTAGTTGGAATCGCTCTTTCTGCCTGTAGCAATATGATGGAGGGCCTTGGTAAAGATATGCAAACCGTGGGCAATTCAATGGGCGGTTCAAATACATCACAAACAAATAATCAATCCCAAACTAAAGGGAAAGATGTTGTGGTGATACCCGTTAAGTAAGTCACTGGCAGATCATTATGGAAAAATTTACGGTATACAAAGGATTGGTAGCCCCCTTAAATCGGGAGAACGTTGATACCGATGCCATCATTCCTAAGCAGTTTTTAAAATCCATCAAGAAGACTGGTTTTGGCCAAAATTCATTTGATGAGTGGCGCTACCTCGACCATGGCGAGCCCGGTCAGGATTGCACCAATAGACCCATTAATCCAGACTTTGTTCTTAATCAGGCACGCTATAAAGGTGCCGGTATTTTGCTGGGTCGTAAGAATTTTGGCTGTGGCAGTTCACGCGAGCATGCGCCTTGGGCTTTAGATCAGTTTGGCTTTAGAGCAGTAATCGCCCCAAGTTTTGCGGATATTTTTTACAATAACTGCTTCAAAAACGGTCTTTTGCCGATTGTTTTGACTGAACTGCAGGTTGATCACTTATTTAATGAAACACTGGCTTTTACTGGTTACCAGCTAACGATTGACCTTGATGCCCAGCAAGTCATCGCCCCTGATGGCAAGGCTTTTAGCTTTGATGTTGCCCCCTTTAGAAAGTTCTGCCTACTCAATGGCTTGGACGATATTGGCTTAACCCTGCAACATGCAGATAAAATCAAGGCTTACGAAGCTGAGCGCATTCTCAAAATGCCTTGGCTTGCGACACAATTGCCATAGTTTTATAGAGTTAAAGGCCTTTCATGAAAATTGCAGTCCTACCGGGCGATGGTATCGGCCCGGAAATCGTTGCTCAAGCCGTTAAGGTATTAAACGCGCTCGGCCCAAAATTTGACCTTGAAACAGCTCCCGTTGGTGGCGCTGCGTACGATATTACTGGTCATCCACTACCACCCGCCACTTTAGAATTGGCTAAGCAGGCAGATGCTATTTTGTTCGGCGCAGTAGGTGACTGGAAGTACGATACGCTGCCACGCGAACTGCGGCCTGAGCAAGCAATCTTGGGTTTACGTAAACACTTAGAGTTGTTTGCTAATTTTCGTCCGGCTATTTGCTATGACGAGCTGACGGCAGCATCAAGCTTGAAGGCGGAGATTGTTGGTGGTCTAGATATTTTGATTATTCGTGAGCTGAATGGTGATATCTATTTCGGTCAACCTCGTGGCATTCGTACTTCGGAGTTACCTTTGTTTAAAGGTGCTCGTGAAGGTTACGACATGATGCATTACAGTGAGCCAGAAGTAGAGCGTATTGGCCGTGTTGCATTTGAAGCCGCTCGTAAGCGTGGCAAAAAAGTGTGTAGTGTAGATAAAGCTAACGTTTTAGAAACTTCCCAACTTTGGCGCGAAGTCATGATCAGAGTTTCTAAAGACTATCCTGATATTGAGCTATCTCACATGTATGTAGATAATGCCGCAATGCAACTGGTTAAAGCCCCAAAAGCTTTCGATGTTGTAGTTACCGGCAATCTCTTTGGCGATATTTTGTCTGATGAGGCGGCGATGTTGACTGGATCTATTGGGATGCTGCCATCAGCATCCTTAGATAAAAACAATAAAGGCTTGTATGAGCCAAGTCATGGTTCAGCACCTGACATTGCTGGTAAGGGCATTGCAAATCCATTAGCAACTATTTTGTCGGCTGCCATGATGCTGCGTTACTCTCTAGGCATGCCAGCTCAGGCGGATCGCATTGAAGCAGCAGTACAAAAAGTGTTGTCGCAAGGCTTACGGACAGCAGATATTTACACAGAAGGCACTCACAAAGTTTCTACTGTTGAGATGGGTGACGCCGTCGTTGCTGCACTCGCTTAATTTAAATAATCAATTCAAATTCACTAGATAGTTAATCATCATGGCAAATACAAATATTCCATTGGTAGGCTTGGTCGGCTGGCGCGGTATGGTAGGTAGCGTTTTAATGGAGAGAATGCTGGCTGAAAAGGATTTTGATCTTATCGAGCCAGTTTTTTTTAGCACCAGCCAAGCCGGTGGTACCGTCCCTTTGCTGAACGGTCAAAAAGTGACTAAGAATGAAAATACACTGCAAGATGCAAATGATATTAAAGCGCTATCCCGCTGCAACATCATTTTGACTTGCCAGGGTGGCGACTATACAAATGATGTTTACCCTAGATTGCGTGCAGCGGGTTGGAGTGGTCATTGGATTGATGCCGCTAGCGCATTACGCATGAAGGATGATGCTGTTTTAATTCTAGATCCTGTAAATCGCCCTGTGATTGATAAGGCAATTGCTGCCGGAGGTAAGAATTGGATTGGAAGCAACTGTACCGTTAGTTTAATGATGATGGCGATGGGCGGCTTAGTAAAGGCTGATATGGTTGAATGGATCAGTGCAATGACCTATCAAGCAGCATCAGGTGCTGGCGCTCAAAACATGCGCGAGTTGCTTTTACAGATGGGTGCTCTACGTGACAGCGTAGCTACCGAGTTAGCCGATCCTTCGTCATGGATTTTAGATATCGACCGAAAGGTCACCGCAACTTTGCGTTCAACAGAGTTTCCCAAGCATAATTTTCGCAATACTGCATTAGCAGGTAGCTTGATTCCTTGGATTGATGTTCCTGTAGAAAATGGTCAAACCAAAGAAGAGTGGAAGGGCGGCGCTGAATTTAATAAGATTCTGGGACTCCCTGCATTCCGTACTCCTGGCAGCATTCCAGTTGATGGTTTATGTGTTCGTGTAGGCGCAATGCGCTGCCACTCTCAAGGTTTAACGGTGAAGTTGAAGAAAGATATTCCGCTCAGTGAAATTCAATCCATCTTGGCTAATGACAATCAGTGGGTCAAGGTTGTTCCTAATGATCGTGAAACTACAGAACGTGATTTATCGCCTGCCGCCGTTAGCGGCACGTTGACCGTTCCTATTGGACGCTTACATAAGATGGCAATGGGTCCTGAATATCTTGGCGCTTTCACAGTAGGTGATCAGTTGTTGTGGGGAGCAGCTGAACCTTTACGTCGGATGTTACGTATTTTGCTTGAAGCTTAATGATTCGATTTTTTCAATTTAGTTTTACGCAAGCGCTTTGCTTAATTCTGCTGAGTTGGTCTTGCGCAGCTAATGCGCTGTCATTAGGATCACCCCAATTATTATCTCGCCCAGGCCAACCTCTTCGGGTTGAAATTCCGATCCGTCTTGTGCCCGAGGATCAAAACTTGCTGGGAAGTGTTAGCGTCGTAGTTCCTGATAAGGCTTCTTACGCGCGCCTTGGTATATCTGCCAGGATATTGGATTTAAATCCTCAGGCGATGGTTTATCGCAATCAGCAAGAGCGCCTAATGGTATTGGTTGAGACAGTTGAATCTGTGCCGATGACTGAGGATCCATTTCTGGATCTATTGATTAACCTTAATTGGTCAGCCGGAAGCATCAGTAAGACTTTCACTTTGCTTTTAGGTGATCCCCAAAAAATTACAGTTAAGTCTGGCCAAACGCTTTCAGAAATTGCTGCGCAAATGACACCGCAGCTAGATGGCGCTAGTTTGGATCAAACAATTACTGCCTTATTTAAGGCCAATCCAGATGCCTTTGCCAGCGGCAGTATTAATCGACTTGTTACAGGCGCTGAATTAGTGAAGCCTAGCCAAGCTTTATTACGGTCAATTAGCCCTGCTGAGGCAAATCATTTTGTCGCGGACGCCTATGCGCAGTTCAATACTGAGCAGTCAGACAAGCAGATTGGATCGGGTCCAAATGCTACTAAATCCCCATTACAAGAGAACACACCATCAGATCGACTCAAAATTGGTTCTAGCGCTGAAGGGAATGCAGAGCAACGTCGCTATACAGAAGAGTTAGTGGCGCAAGAAAAAATGCTTGAGCAGTCCCGGGCGCGTGTTACTGAGCTAGAAAAGAGTATTGCCGATCTTCAGGATCTTCTGAAAAAATCAAAACAACAGAAATCGTCTGAGCCAAACTTTGGCTTGGGTAACTTTGCGCCAGCTGCTGTCGCTGTTGTATTGATTGCCTTTACTGGGCTATTGCTGTGGTTATTGGCTCGTAATTCACGCCGCTCTGAGTTGCAAGATTTTGTCCAGCCCGCCCAGGCTCAATCTAAGTCTGTAGCAGCAGCACCCATTGCAATGCCAGAAAGAGCAAAAGCTCTGTTTGCCGGGATTGATTTAAACCTATCGGCGACTCCTACTGCAAATAAGGATTCGGAAGGTAGCCCCTTGGCTGATACGTTGCGTGTGAAATTAAATTTAGCACGTGCCTATATTACGATTGAGGATTTTGCTGCGGCCAAGCAGTCGCTAGCTGAAGTATTGGCTGAATGCGATTCTGCTGATCCTGTAATTGCGATCGAGGCTCGAAGTTTGTTGTCTCAACTCCAGCAACGCAGCCATTAATTAAGGTCTTGCTATGCGAATTGCCTTCGGCCTGCAATATGACGGTAGCTCCTATTCTGGTTGGCAATCGCAATTAAGTTTAAATACCGTTCAGGATAAATTAGAGGCTGCTATTACGCGATTTGTTGGTGATACCTCAACAGATGATCTCGTTCGAGTAATTACAGCAGGCAGAACCGATGCAGGGGTTCATGCTTTAGGTCAGGTTGTGCATTTTGATGTGAATGTAGAGCGAGATAATTGGTCTTGGGTAAGGGGGGTTAATTCATTCCTCCCTGAATCTATTGTCGTGAACTGGGCTCAACCAGTACCGGATGAATTTAGTGCTCGTTTTTCTGCTCATGAACGTACTTATATTTATGCAATGCATGCAGGACCTTGTAGGTCACCTATGGCTGCCTCGCGTGCTGGCTACCTGATGATGCCGACTGATAAATGGTTTGATATACCCTCAATGGAAATGGCTGCGCAATGCCTCATCGGTGAGCATGATTTCTCATCCTTTAGATCCTCGGAGTGCCAAAGCAAAACCCCAATTAAAACCTTGTATTCCATTGAGTTAGTTTCAGCACGACCTTGGTTATATTTTAAGATACGTGGGAACGCCTTTTTGCACCATATGGTTAGAAATCTAGTCGGGGCATTTTTGATGATTGGGACACGCAAGCAGCCTCCAGATTGGATGTCTAAAGTGCTATTGGCAAAAGATAGAAGGATTGCTGCTCCAACTTTTGCGCCTGATGGCCTCTATTTAGCAAAAATTACCTATCCAGACCAGTTTGCCATTCCTGAGCCCCTATTGGAAAACTCTTGGTTACCACCCACACTCCTGAAAGTTTACTAATGATGCTTAGCCTTATCATCTAGTTATGGGCTTACTTACATACTCCCCTGGTCGAACTAGGGTCAAAATTTGTGGTTTAAGGACTCCGGCTGACATTGATGCTGCGGTAGCTGCAGGGGTTGATGCCGTCGGTTTTGTCTTCTATGCGCCAAGCCCTAGGGCTGTAACGCCAAGTATTGCTGCCCAGTTGATTTCTAGACTGCCTGCAGGGGTTGAGGCTGTTGGCCTTGTTGTTAACCCTTCACAAGCTCAATTTGAGGGAATTAAGTCCATTGCACCCATCACTCTCTGGCAGTTCCACGGGGATGAGAGTCCTGCTGATTGCGTTCAAATGGCTAGCGGCTTACCTTGGATGAAAGCCGCAAGAGTAGGGCCGGGCTTCGCTTTTGATGAATTTTCCCTACAATATGGGCAAGCAAACGCCTTTTTGCTTGATGCCCTAGTAGAGGGCTATGGCGGTGGGGGCGTTCCTTTTGATTGGCAAGGAATTCCAAAGAC
>CAIOIX010000212.1 GCA_903858445.1 uncultured beta proteobacterium | reverse complement strand
TGACAGTTGGATGCCTGTATTTGCCATCATGATTGCCTTAGATGCAACTGCGGCCCTCCTTGCTTTGTTTGTATTGCGTCCAATGCGCGCTAAATACATAAAGGCGCAAGCTGCCTAAGGCGTGATAATGAATTAATAATTGAAAGTAGTGAAGCAAAAAGGCTAGCAAACTGCTAGCCTTTTTGCTTTCCTAGATCGAAAGTTAGTCTGGTTGAATACCACCATCCTTAATCACTTTTTTCATTTTCACTAAGCCCGCAGCAATCATGTCTTTGAGATTGTCTGGTCCTAGAGGCGCAAACTCAAAGCCTTGCTGAATGAGTTGTTCACGTAACTTGGGATCTTTCAGAGTGGTAGCTAAAGATTCGTTGAGTTTATTGACGATTGCTGGCGGCGTGCCTTTGGGGGCAAGCAGTGCACCCCAGGTTGAGAACTCATAACCTTTGACGCTTTCGCTGACGGTTGGTGAATTTGGCAATAAAGGGGATCTTGTCTTGCTAGTAATCCCAAGCACTTTCAATTTGCCTGCACGAATGTGCGGCAATACCACAGACAGCGCGCTAATCATCACAGGTACTTGCCCTGCCATTACATCAGTCACTGCCGCTGCTGCGCCGCGATAGGGGATATGAACAATTGGCGCACCTGTGTATTGGCGAAAGATTTCCATGCCGATATGTTGGGGTGAGCCGTTACCACCGGAGGCGTAATCAATTTTTCCAGGATTTTCTCTGGCAATACGCACTAAGTCAGCGGCTGTATTTCCAGGGAAAGATGGATTGGCAACCATCACAAACGTAATCGCCGCCACCTCAGAGATCGGTGTAAAACTCTGGATAGGATCGTAATCTACCTTCTTGTATAGATTGGGTAGCATTGTCAGGATGCTGTCATTGAATGCGCCTAAGACGTAGCCATCGGGAGTGCTTTGTGCAACTTTACCTGCCCCAATCAATCCAGCGCCGCCCGGAATATTTTCAATGGTAATGGCTTGGCCTAAGCTCTCTCCCATCTTTTGCACAATTGGGCGCATTAGCAGATCGACTCCACTGCCGGCTTGCAAAGGCATAATGGTTTGGATGGTGCGGTTTGGATAAGGGTTCTGGGCTCTAGCGAGCCCCATAGAGCATAGGCCTGCAAGCAGAAGCAAATGCGTAGAAAGTGAAAGCAGTTTGATATTCATATTGCCTCGATCGATTTGTTAGGTAGCATTCTATTGATGCTTAGCGATATCTTAGCGCAATAAAAAACCGCCCGGAGGCGGTTCATAAATCAAGGCGATAGCACTTGATTTTAAGAAACAGATTTCACCATATCTTCTACGACCTTCTTCGCATCTCCGAAGACCATCATGGTTTTGTCCATATAGAACAGCTCGTTATCTAATCCGGCGTAACCAGCAGCCATTGAACGTTTGTTCACGATGATAGTTTTAGCTTTGAAGGCTTCCAGAATTGGCATGCCGAAGATTGGGCTGCCCGGTGTCCGTGCTGCAGGATTCACAACGTCGTTAGCGCCGAGAACCAATACCACGTCAGCTTGGCCGAACTCGCTATTGATGTCTTCCATTTCGAATACTTGATCGTATGGCACTTCAGCTTCAGCTAAGAGTACGTTCATATGACCAGGCATGCGACCTGCTACTGGATGAATTGCATATTTCACGGTCACACCATGATGAGTCAACTTCTCGGTCAACTCTTTGAGAGCATGCTGCGCGCGCGCAACTGCAAGACCATAGCCAGGAACAATAATGACAGTGTCAGCATTTTCCATGAGGAATGCAGCATCCTCTGGCGAGCCTGTTTTGTAGTTCTTTGGACCGCCTTCGTCAGCGCCGCCAGCGGCAGCCTCTGCACCAAAACCACCAAGCAATACCGCTAGGATGGAACGATTCATCGCCTTGCACATGATGTAAGACAGAATTGCACCTGAAGATCCAACGCAAGCACCGGCAATAATTAATACTGGATTGCTCAATGTAAAGCCAATACCAGCTGCAGCCCAACCGGAGTAACTGTTTAGCATCGAAACAACCACTGGCATATCTGCGCCGCCGATGGGGATGATCAGGGTGATACCCAAAACCAAAGCTACTGCACACATTGCTAGGAAAGCTGCATGACTATCTGTCATAAAGTAAGCAATACCACCCGCAACCATGGCAATAGCCAAAATTAGATTGAGTAAATGCTGACCTGAAAATGTCACTGGCTTACCGCTAACTTTGCCTGATAACTTACCGAACGCAATCACAGAAGCAGTGAAGGTAATTGCGCCAATAAATGCACCAATGAAAAGCTCAATCTTCTGCGCACCAGTGTGATCATGTGCGGGATTAAATACTGCTGCTACTGCGATCAGTACGGCTGACAAGCCAACAAAGGAGTGCATCAGCGCTACGAGCTCAGGCATTTTGGTCATTTGTACGCGCTTAGCGGCAATGGTGCCGATGATCGCACCAGCAACAATCGCACCAGCAATCAATGACACAACTGGCTTGAAGTCAGGAATTAAGAAGGTAGTGATGACTGCTAGTAGCATACCAATCATGCCGAAGGTATTACCTTGGCGTGAGGTAGTTGGTGAAGACAGTCCACGCAAGGCGAGGATGAATAACACCGAAGAAATGAGATAGGAAATCGCGGTTATGTTTGACATTATTGTGGTCTCTATATAGATCTTGTTCTAGTTTTATTTAGTTCCAGCCGCATCAGCCTTAGGGGCTTTTTTC
>CAIOIX010000211.1 GCA_903858445.1 uncultured beta proteobacterium | reverse complement strand
TTGATGTTGCGCAAGTGGCCCAGAATTTTTTATTTTATCGTCAATTAAATTATGCAAGAACCTTAATCAAGCTAATTGACTAGCTTTCAATCTCACTCGATAGGTATAAATGATTATCGCAATCCGTCCGCTTTGGGTCGGATTGAGCCCATGGCAAGTTTTGGGGTTTAACGGCTCAAAACGGCCAGAAGCAGCTATTGATAGTTTTGGAGCCTTAAAAATAAAGTAAGTGGCAACAGCCTTTTTTGTTTTAAAATTGCAAAATCATGAATTTCCGAAATCGCAAACTTATTCATTGGATTGCTGCCGCAGCTATCGCGATGAGTGCGCTTGCGCCAGCACTTTCTCAGGCCGTATCACTTGCAAAGGGCGGTCATGGCTTTTCGATGGAAATTTGTTCTGTTGACGGAAGCAAAATGCAGGTTACTGTTCAAGTCACTGATCAGGCTGATCAAGTTGATACTACTCAACCTTGCCCATATTGCTTGGCTCATAGCAGTATTACCCCAGCGTTCAATACCAATCTTACTTTTCAGGCTCCGCAAACCTTTGCGATGCTTCCCCAGCTTTTCTATCAATCTCCTAAACCACTCAGCGTTTGGGTGACCCCACCTTCAGCAGCTCCTCCAGCACAAGCCTAAGAGTTGAATTAGGGCATAGCAAAGCTATGTAATTGGCAGCCACGTTGCCGCGATATTGTTGGAGAAATACATGTTTAGTTTTATACCTGTCACGCGCAGACTCATGTGCGTATATATGGGCATTACCCTAGGCCTTGCTGCAGCCATTATTTATATGAGTTTTTTAATGGTGCGTCTTTATAGCAACTCCGAGCCAATGGTTTTGGTTCCCATTGAAGTGATGACTCCAAGCAAGGGAGTCAAATAATGATCGCTCCTTTTCAGGTAAGGCTGATTTGCTCTGTTGGGTTTGCATTGCTTGCATCTCAAGCTAGTGCACAAATTGCTACTCCTTCTGATTATGGTCAAAAAATTGGTGATGTGGTCGTGAGTGCAAGTCGCTCAGGCACTGAGCTAAAGGATATGACTCAAAATACTTCTGTCATTACAAGGGAGGATTTGGATGATGCGCCCGCTCAAACTATTGACCAAGTTCTAAAGAATCAATCGAGCGTATTTTTAAATGACCAACCGTATTATGAAAAAGATCCTACAGGTCAAAGCCTAAACGTGCGTGGACTAGGCAATCAAAGAACCCTGGTTTTAATTGATGGCGTGCCAGCCAATGATGCGATGTATGGAACAGTTCAGTGGAACTTGGTGCCGCTGTCAGCTATTCAGGATGTAGAGTTGATTCGGGGTGGTGTATCTAATCTCTACGGGAATATGGGAATGGGTGGTGCTGTGAACATCACGACAAAACCAATCAGCGACAACAAGGGAGAGATTTCAGCGAGTTACGGCACCTTTAATACTGGCAACGTTGCGGCTTCTAAAGAAATTGCAGTTAATGAGGTACTCAAGCTAAGGGTGTCGGCAGATTATTTCAATACTGATGGCTACGTTCAGCAGGCAACCATATCTCCTGCGAGTGCGTATCCCAATCGCAAGCTTTTAAATGGCTCATGGCAAGCTGCACCGCTTGTGCCAGGCATGGGTCCAGAAAGTGCAAAGAGTGCAAATTATCGCTTGCAGGGTGATGTGAAATTGAGTGCCGATACAAATGGATTTTTTAATGTCGGCTATCACACGATGCAAAACTTGACCACAGGGGGTTATGCCTTTGCACCCAAGTCTACTGAAGAGACCACATTTGCGGGTGGCGTAACTACTCGTTTGAGTGCTGAGGAAAAGGTGCAGGCAAATGCTTTTTATGAAAAAACAAGCTTGTGGCAACAAAATGTTACCCAAAATTACACTCCTACTACGGGTGCTGTCGGGGTTGTCAGCGGTGCACCATATATCAGCTCTAACTACAACGATCCGTATTACACCTTGGGTGCTTCTGGACAATATACAAACAATGTGAAAACCTTGGGCGTTGATCAGGTCATTGCTAGCATTGACGCACGCCAAGTGTCTGCTTCCAATTTCACAAACCAATTGACTTCTACAGGAGCAAACAGCGGGACAGCCTATTCTCAGGGTACTCAAAAGTTTTATGGCTTAATGGCGCAAGCAAAATCTAAGATGGAAGAAATTCCTCTGCAGGCAACTTTGTCAGCTAGGCTTGATCAGTGGAATAGTCAGGTTCCCACTTACTGGGTTGCTGGAGCAAATGGCATTAATCCAACATATACAAACGCACCCAATCAAACGGTTTATAAATTTAGCCCAAATCTGGGTTTACTTTATAACGCTACTAGTATCCTGGATTTTCGTGCGGCAGCTTATCAAGGCTTTCATGCGCCAGGCCTCAATAATCAAATTCGTAGTTACGGCTCAGGGACTTCTTTTAGCGCATCAAACCCAAATCTCACGCCAGAGAATATGACAGGTTATGAGATTGGCTCTGACCTAAGGTGGAATGCGGGCTTTGTTCAAATTACTGGATTTAATGCCAATGTAACAAATGCAATTTATGCTGCAACTGCAGGATCCGTGGCCCAGATTCAGCAATATTGCGGAACTACCTGTACCGGCGGCTCGATTTATGGAAATAACCAATCTTTACAGAGTCGTGGCTTAGAGCTTCAAGGTCATTACGATGTTACTGAAAAGTGGGCGACTGATGCAACGTACACTCATACTAATACCGTCCTCACTTGGACGGGTACGGGAGTGAGCACTACAGCCAATCCACTGGGATCTCAAATCGGCGGTGTGCCGCAAAATATGGGTAGTGCTGGTATTACCTTTAAGCCTATGGCGCAGACTTCATTAACCGCAACGGTAAGATATGTAGGTAATTCATGGATGGATACGCAGCATGCATTGCCTGTGCCAGCTTATGCAACAGTGGGTTTGCGTGCAAATTATGAAATGACTTCAGGAACCACTTTGTTTTTAAGTGCCGTCAACCTCCTCAATCGGAACTACATCACTTATAGTGCTGCTACCTCGCAGTCTAGTTATATCGTTGGACAGCCACAGACCATTACCGTTGGAGCTCGTGTAGTCTTCTAATATGAGCAATTTCAAGCAATCCCATTCAAACCCTTTCATGGCTAAGATATTCATTTTGGGTGTCTTATGGTTGGGGGTATTTGGCCAAGGCTGGGCCCAAATGGATCACTCGGCTCACATGGCGATGATGGGCATGGGCAAGCCAAGCGCTTGCCAGAGCTCTGGATTGGAGTGTGCCAATGCAGCCACTCCATTTCTAACCCCGGACGGTAAGTTACTTTTAGCCTGGACCTCTGGCGGTAAAGTATCTGTTGCTCAGTCAACGGACTTAGGCAAAACATTCAATTCTCCAGTCGTCGTGGCAGAACATGGAAAGTCTTTAGATACAGGAGGCGATGCTCGTCCACAAATCATTTCCGATATGAAGGGCAATGTATTTCTCGCTTATGCCTTTTTTAAAGATTCGAGTTGGAATGCTCAGATCAACATAGCAAGATCAGAGGACGGTGGAAATACTTTTACAGCTCCTAGATCTCTAGTTCAAGATAGCGCTAGTCAGCGATTCCCTTCTCTAGTAATCAAGTCTGATGGGAATATTTTTATCGCATGGATCGACAAGCGCTTAGTAGCCGCCTCAAATAAAAGTGGGCAAAAGAAACTAGGGGGTTCAATTGCTTATTCAAACTCTCTTGATGGTGGTAGAACGTTTCAAGCCGAGCGTATTGCCAATGAAGATAGTTGTGAGTGCTGTCGAATTGGGGTTAGTTTGAATCCAAAGAATCAACCAGTCATTATCTATAGGGTGATATTTCCGGGCGGCGTTCGAGACCATGCTTCCCAAATCATTTCAAGCAATGGTCCTGAGAAGATTAGGCGTATTGCTAATGATGGTTGGAAAACAGATGCTTGCCCACATCATGGCCCTACCGTAGCAGTTTCTAGCCAAGGAACTATTCATGCGGCATGGTTTACACAGGGCGCTAATAGGTCTGGCGTGTTTTATGCAAACTCCCGCAATGAAGGGGCATCCTATTCCGTGCCTATGCGTTTGGGGAAGATAGACGCAAGTACCTCCAGGCCATATCTTCTAGCATTGGGAAAGAATGTATGGCTTGTTTGGAAAGAGTTTGATGGCCACAATACAGTTGTAGTGATGAAACAATCAGGTGATGATGGAAAATCTTGGTCAAAAGATATGATTATTTCTCAAACTGCCGACTATTCTGATCACCCCCTATTAATTGCCCAAGGTAACCAAGTATTTTTATCTTGGCTTACTAGGGCTGACGGTTATCAGCTAACTAAGATTGGACAGATTGAGTGAAAAAGATTCTGATTGCATTTGCTACATTTTTATTTATATCTACTTTTGTTAATGCAGAAGAGATTTCGCTCAAGTCTTATCAAAAAGGCGACTGGAGTTCTATAGTGAGTTTGGCTAATGGCAAACCAATAGCTGTTCATTTCTGGGGTGTTACTTGTGCTCCTTGTGTCAAAGAGATGCCGCAATGGAGTAAATTTTTATCGTCTGATAGGGATGCCAAGGTTGTTTTTATTCAGGTAGATGATGTTTCGCCTGAGATGATTCGCAAGATGTTGAGGCAGGCTAATTTAGGTAATGCAAACAATTACTACGTAACTAGTGGCCTTGATGAGCGTTTGCGCTATGAGATTGACCCCAAATGGAGGGGCGAGACACCAATCACTATTTTTATAGATAAAGCTGGCAAGACAGAGACAACGGTTGGGTCTGTAAATTTTCAGTCTGTAAAGGCGTGGTTTAAGAAAAACAATTGAGCCTATAAAAATTTCTAAATTTAAGCTGCATTGGGCGGTTTTTCAATCCTTGCGAACGGCAGCTACGGGTCGGATTGAGCCTATGGGGACTTTTTGGGTTTAAAGACTTTATTCGGCCAATAGCGGTCAAATAAGCTGGTTTATCAATACACGCTAGCGCACTTCTTAATTCGCCAGCCTAGGCGGTTTAATGGGGCATCCAAAATTCAGATGAGTCAGATTAATGGCCAGCTCAT
>CAIOIX010000210.1 GCA_903858445.1 uncultured beta proteobacterium | reverse complement strand
TTGATGTTGCGCAAGTGGCCCAGAATTTTTTATTTTATCGTCAATTAAATTATGCAAGAACCTTAATCAAGCTAATTGACTAGCTTTCAATCTCACTCGATAGGTATAAATGATTATCGCAATCCGTCCGCTTTGGGTCGGTAGCGGCCTATGAGCAAACTAGGGCTGCTCCTCGTAAGGCTCTCTAGTAACTATTCCAACTCTCACACCAATGGGACTAGGGTCTCTAGGGTTAATTGAAGGATCTGTGCGGTTATAGAAGGACTCATCGCCGCTTGACCTTGCGAACTCGTTAGCCATATCAATCTCAGCTTGTTTCCTTGCTGCTAGTTCACTAGCCGGGACAACCATGTGCTTGAGTAGACGAGCTTGCTCTTGCTCCTTGAAGGTCATCAGACCTTTGACCTTGCCTAGGAATTCTAGGTTATTAATTTCTTTTGACATCAATTGCAGTTAGTAAAGTTACCATGCTCAACCTTCAGGAATATATCCTTTAACTATACGCCTTGCAGATATCCTAGTTATCCAAGCTATCCCTTGCTTCTCTTGCTTTATCTGCGGCATCCTCAGCATCATGCATTCTCATCTGGTCTTCAAATCTACCGGTATTCAGATAGCGCATGGTTGCAGAATCTTCAACATCCTCTGCGGCTGATACCGCATCTTCAGCCTTATCTCTTGCGTCATCAAGTTTTTGCCTTAATTCGTCATTCTCATCTTCTAGGTCCCCTCGGGATGGGGTGGAGGAGTAGCCGCTATGGGCATTAAAACTACTATTGGAGTCTGATTTTCCCAGCAAATAGCCTATAAAAATGGCAACACCTACCAAAATTAGAATATTTCGGTTCATATTTAGCTTTTTGGGAGCATTTCTTGGGGGGATTTAGCTGCTAAATATATAGGGTAAATAATTATGATTTCTGTATTAATTAAAGCATAGAATAGACTTGTGAACGTAGATTTAAAAGGAGTTTGATAATGTCTAAGAAAAGTTTCCTAATTCCAACCGCCATAGCTGTTGCAGGTCTCTTGGCGACAACTCAAGCCAGTGCGGCAGTTCAGCCAATCTCTGAGATTAACTTAATCCCGCAAACTTCTGCTACCGTGGCAGTCAATTCCTTGGCTCAGAACCCATTCAATAGCTTGACTTTAAATAAAGCGTCAACGTCAAGACAGTATGCGTGGCATTCCTCACATGCTTCCCATGCTTCCCACGCATCACATTACTCAAGCCGATAACCTGCTAGATAAGGGGTGAGTGTGGAGGGTGTTGTTGTCCAGTTTGATTTAGGCGTTTTCTCTGTCGAGGCTGTGAAGAAGGCAGCCTATAAATATATTAATAAGTTTTCAACTGATTTTGCTTTGCAAGGGCAGAGTATAGTCTGTTCACTTATATTTACTCAGAACACCTCTCAAGATTCCATTCAGTTTTATATCGATGACTTTCGAAAGGAAGTTTTAGACCAAGACTTGAGAGAGAAGATCAAGAAAGAATCTGAGCCTTTAAGAAATCTGATTTTGGCTCATGCCTTTTCAAAGACTACACTTGTTGAGCAATGAGTAAGTTTCAACCCGTAAGCTTCTATAAAAACAAAAAAAAGACTTACCAACTTACCCCGTTTCGATTCTTAAAATTTAACCAAGAAAAGTACTTCCTGTCTAACATGACGGGGGAGTATCTGTTGCTTGATAGGGAGTCCTTGGGTAGACTGGTCGAACATCAGCTGGATGACTCCGAACAAAGCTATCTCGATCTTAGAGCAAAGCAATTTTTAATAGACGATACGAATAGTATTGCTACGGACCTGCTTGCTATTAAAGCCAGAACACGTTACTCAAGACTCCCTGAATTTACAGCTCTACATATTTTTGTTGTGAGTCTGCGATGTGATCATAGCTGCCAATACTGTCAGGTATCTCGACAATCAGCCGATAAGCTGAAATATGACATGACTGAAGAGATTGCCGATAAAGCGATCGACTTTGCTTTTAAGTCCCCATCTCGCAATATCAAAATTGAATTTCAGGGAGGGGAGTCATTGCTAAACTTTCCCATCATTCAATATATCGTTGAGCGGTCAAAAAAACTGAATGAAGTTCACTGCAGAAATTTAGATTTCGTTATTGCAACCAACCTATCAATGATTGATAGGGATATTTTGGGCTATTGCCGCTTGCATGGAATTCACATATCTACATCTTTGGATGGTCCTGAGGACTTGCATAATAAAAATCGCCCGAGACCCGGTAAAGATAGCTATGAAAAAGTCATAAAAGGAATCTCCTTATGCAGGGAGGTTTTAGGTAGGGATGAAGTCTCGGCATTGATGACCACAACTGAAGCTAGCCTAAAAAGAGGGAAGGAAATTGTTGATGAGTATCTGAAGCTCGGTTTTCCGGGAATTTTTCTAAGATCACTCTCTCCATATGGTTATGCGATTAAAACAAAAAGTTTTGCCGCCTACCAAACAGAGCAGTGGTTAGATTTCTTCAAAGAGTCCTTGGATTACATAATTGAATTAAATAGAAGTGGCATTCGTTTTCAGGAATACTGCTCGGCAATCGTTCTCTCCAAAATGCTGACGTCCAGTGACCCCGGATTTGTCGATTTAATGAGTCCGGCGGGTATTGGAATATCAGTCATCGTATATAACTATGATGGATCGGTCCACCCGTCTGATGAGAGCAGAATGCTTGCAGAGATGGGTGATAACACTTTCAAGATGGGGAACGTCTTAACTGATAGCTATGAGCAGGTATTTTCTTCTCAGGCTTTGCTTCAGCCCTTGGAGGATTCTTATACTAATAGCGTTCCCATGTGCGAGGAGTGCGCCTACGAGCCGTACTGCGGTGCTGATCCTGTTTATGAGTATGCGATGAATCAGGACTATATCGGTAGAAGACCAGATTCAGGATTCTGTCAGAAAAGTATGGGAATTTTCAAGCATTTGATCAAGCGTATGGAAGAGGATCCATTTGTAAAGAATCTATTTATGGATTGGGCTAATCGAAAATGATTCCTCTGCATGGAAAAGTAATCCCGCTAAAAGGTCAGGGCGTAGATATTGGGGTAATTAAGATCTCTAGGGATCCTAACGCGCATCCTGTATTGGCAGCTGATTGCGCCTTTATTTCAAATGGGCAGTTGCCTGCATCTAAATTCAAGATTGTGATTGCTCAAAGCAATGTCAATCCTAGGGATATAAATGGAGGCGTGGATTTACAACTACCTTTTGAGTTAGATCATTTAAGCGAGGGGGATGTTGTTTCCATTCGTTCAGACAATAGACTGAGAGTTTTATTTAGAAAAAAATCTCATCAAAACTCAATACTTCTGACTGAGAGGTGTAATCATTATTGTTTGATGTGTTCGCAGCCACCAAAGGATGTAGATGATTCATATCTAATGGCAGAGACAAAAGAGCTAATTAAGCTCATCCCTGAAGACACGATTGAAATTGGGTTTACTGGTGGTGAGCCAACCCTGTATGGCGATGAGTTTATTGCGTTAATGCAGCTAGTTAAAAACTATCTACCTAATACTGCTATACACATCCTATCAAACGGCAGGGCATTTAGTGATATCGATTTTGCTCGAAAGTATGCGGCAATTGGTCACAAAGACATGATGTTAGGTATTCCGCTTTATTCGGATGACCCAGATCAACATAACTACATCGTTCAGTCTGAGAATGCTTTTAATGAAACAGTTAAAGGCATTTTGAATCTAAAAAGTCTAAATCAGCTAGTTGAGATACGAGTCGTACTGCACAAGCAGAATATAACTCGCCTAACAAAACTTTGTGAGTTCATAGCAAGAAACTTATTATTTGTTGATCATGTAGCGCTAATGGGATTAGAGATTATTGGGTTTACCAGAGCGAATTTTGATCAACTCTGGATTGATCCCTATGACTATAAGGACATCCTTAGTGAGGCAGTGCATATTTTGACTTCTTATGGGATGAACGTATCGGTCTACAACAGTCAGCTTTGTCTGGTTAACGCTGATGTTCTGCCGTGTTATAGAAAGTCAATCAGCGATTGGAAGAATGAATATGCTCCGGAGTGTGTTGGGTGTACTAAATTATCTGAATGCGGTGGTTTTTTCGCATCTGGTATCCAGCATGGGTATAGCAAGCATTTAAAACCATTCATTAGCTGAAATTTATTAATTAAATATAGATGGTGTTGAAATGGGAATAGTCTTATTCTGGTTTGCTCTAGCAGTTGCCGTAGCTGTGCTAGCCTCAAATAGAGGTAGATCTGGCTTTGCATGGTTCCTAATTAGTTTGGTTATATCGCCTTTATTGGGATTTATCTTCATATTAGTCATGGAGAATCTTGCTGCAAAGCAGACCCTTGTTGTCCAAGCGAGCGCAACCTTAGGTGAGTCAACTCCTGAAGGCGCATATTCAGGAGACCCAGTCCTTAGCAATGACTCCTACAAAATTTATTTAACCAAGAGATATAGCATTCAAAAGAATGATGTTCTAGGTAAGTATGTGATCGATGAAAAATTATTTCCAGATATTGATTCGGCAATTGAGTTCACTAATGCCCGAGAGCTTACATGGATCGATAGGCGAGCTAAGCAGAGGGAGTATGACCGTCAGCACCAAGCGGAATCAGTTAGCTATAAATTAGGGAAGTTTTGTAGGAAATACCCATTTGCACCATGGGTAGTCTTAATTCTTTTAATTAGCGTAGTTTATTTTCTTTTCGGAAATGCAAAATAGCGTTATCTAATTCTCATTCGAGAATTTCTAGCTAAGATATTTAAATACAACACCTTCAATTTATGTCTTGAGTTATCAACACTTCAGGCGTAATATTGATACATACATCAAGAGTTGGGGTCGATTCCCCCGCCAACCTGCCAGTCTCGGTAAGGTGGTACTGCTAGTTAGCAGATGTGGCTACGAAGGTAGCAAACATGCGGACATCGACCCACCTTTTCGGTGGGTTTTTTATTGCCCACCAATTACTAAAACTTGGGGGTTGATATGCAAAAACTTTGGCGTATTGAGGATGACTGGATTTGCTTTATCTTTTTTTCCCGTATAAGGGAAAACAAGTATTGGGGTGGACCAGTTGATGTGACCGATGCTTTGGCTAACCGTATTTTGGATTGCCAGAAGGAGGCTCTTGTCCTCCAAAACTTAATCAATCTGCATCAGAATGTGATTGGTCATTTTGATCTGCGCTTAATGCCTAATGCCGCAGACCGTGAGGCTTACATTACATTACACTCAACTGACATTGCCACACTGCGTGATGCCGGCTTTGTTCTAGAGCCTCATAGGAGCAGTCGTGTCGCGGAGTAACTCACCTCTCTACCGTGTTATTGCTCATAACCCACACGGTCTGCCAATAGCCAGATCGTATGAGGTGATCAATACCAAAGGGAAGTCCTATCGAGTAGAGACCATGCCCGGCTGGCTTACCTGCAGCTGCAAGACCAGTTCTGAGAAATATGTGAACGAGGAGGGTGACACATGCTCACGCCCCGCTAGATGCCCCCATAAAGCCGCTGTCGGAGCGTTTCTCATGCAAGCGCTCCAGCGGTCCAAAGTAATCCAATCTAAAGGGGTGCAATGATGACAAATGAACCATTTGATCCGATGTGGGAAGCGCGAGTTGCCATAGAAGAGTTTCTAAAGCGAGAACGTAGGATCTACACGAACGAGGAAAAGGACAGAATGTCCCCGTTTGAATACGAAATGTATTTAGAAGATCAACGGGAGTTGCGCGCGGCAAAAAGTCGGCAAGCGTGGCTTGGCGATCCCAACAGTCCCTTCTCCAAAATGATGGTGCAGATCGGGGAAAAGATGACTCAATATGTTGATGGCAACCCCCATCTCACTCCAGATGAAGAGCGGTATCTGCAAGAAGCTTTCCGTAAGTTAATGATGCCCAAGAAGGGCATTTAAAGAGGCTAGGGGACGTTTATTTTGGATGGATATGTGCATGCTTCAACTGAGACGTAATCGCCTCTAAAGCCTTCTATTGGGTTGTCATTTAGTAATTACTAAATGGTAATAATCAGTTAGAACCGTAGGGGTAGCGACCATTCATTGCGTCTATCACTATAACAATCATGATGACTATAAATAGTGCTGCAAAAATAAGGCTAGCTATCGTTCCTATGGTGCTTTGAATTTTTTTTGAAGATTTAAAATATAGAAACCAGAAAACAATACTCCAAAATCCAATGGTGCTGAGTGTTGTAAATAGCCCGGGTACCCTAGTAAAGAGTCCCCACAAATAAAAGAGTATTGCAACCGCAATAGAACCTACGACCAATACAGTCGCAACATCACTAAGAATTTGCTTTCTACGTTCCGCTTTTTCATCGAACATGACGGTCCCATCTTCATGAGTCTATTGGCTAATGCCAATTGCAACAACACCCTCGGCGCCACAGGATGACTATGCCTCAATTCTACGTTTTACGTAGAGACGGGGCAAGGTGATTCTGCGATCTTCGTAGAATGCCAATTCAACAACCTGATTCCCTCGGTAACCTGATCGGCAAGCGATTGCGTGAAGCAAGGGTGAGGGCTAATATCCCTCAAGATAAGTTAGGCGTCCTCATTGGCTTGGACGAAAGCAGTAGTAGCGCTCGGATTAGTCGTTACGAGACTGGGGTGCATGAACCCGCCTTAGCTACAGCGCAACAATTGGCGAGGATCCTCAAGGTCCCTTTGTGCTTTTTCTACTGCGAGGATGATGTGATGGCAGAACTGATTCTGTCCTTGCATGTCCTCAAGAAATCAGAGCTTCAGCAATTGATGTTGGGCTACAGACGCGATTAGGTAACTGCGTGTGAGTGGGTATGTGTATGGAGTCCTCATGCCCCCGGGGTCTTTACTGCTGTGGTCCCGTGGGGGGTGTTATGCACTCAATATTGACGCTTACTTTACATAACGCGTCTTACGCGCAGACTCTTGCTACCTGCACAAGCCCATGCTGCAGGGCTTTGTTAAGTAGGGCGGCGCTTATCTTGAAATGCATTTGCCTTTGATCCCATTTACCGTGTCATAAGTGCGCCACAAACGGTATTTCGTCGTCGCGCGCACGCGTGTATCTCTGTCTGTATTCTCTCTCTTTTTCACCAATTGTCCCAGCGTGTTAAACGCTTTAAATCGCCCCCTAATCCATTTGATTCTTTGGTGAGCCTTACCCTTGATGTTCCCTGTGATCGACTCTCCAGAGTCCTTTTAAAGGAGGCTCTGGAGAGATCGAAAAGATAAGGGATTGCAGTGAGTCTTTCTTGAACGTCTTCAAAGAAATATCATGCATCTTTATCCGCCCCTAGATTGACGTTTGTACTCTTTACTCTCTGCAGTATCACCAAAGCATTCCGTGATCCAAGGATCTTCTGCAGCTACTGGTACTTCCTTTCCTATAAGCGAATTTGACTTAAAAGAATTTGAAGTAAAAGAATTTGAAGTAATAGAATTTAAAGAACCTGAAGGTAATCCTGTAGGATATCCTTGGGTGGAGCTTGGCTGCTGTGGATGTTCCGAAGACTCAGCCTTAGCCTTCTCTTTTTTACGTTTGGCTCCCTCAATTCCACCTGCAGACTTTTTGATTCGAGACGCTTCAAATTCAGCGCGATAACCATCTAACTCAGGGCTGTGTAATTGCTCATTCCTGACTTCAAAGAAGTGAAGCACATTCTCAGTCAACCCTTCCTCCACTTCTTTATCCTGAATACCGAGGATCTTAGCCAACTTAGCAGGTTTACTAGGTACGTTCGCATTTACCCAGCACTCAAGATAAAGACTGATCCATAAGCCTCTTTCCGCCAAGCCCATAAGCCTATAACTTCGATCGGCAATGGTGTTAGCTGCAAAGCACTTGAAATAGGGTACGGGCTTCAGTATGGGTTGGGGACGTATTTTTTTAGCATCTTTAGTGTCCATGATTTAATCCTCAACTTGATAGTTCAGTGGATCGGCTAACCAACGATGAATCTCGCGATTGTTCTGAAACGAGCAGCGAATCCCCATGCGAATAATCTTAGGGGCTTTACCTGCCTTTTCTAGCTGGCGCCATTTTTCACGGCTAACGGGGAGAATGTTTTTTAAATCACTCCATCGACTCATGCCATCAGCTGGCAAAGTTTCTGGCAGAGGTATTGCTGGTAATGCGTTTGTAATCTTAGTCATCTTTATTACTCCTAATACGCCGGTTGCTCAAGATGGGCAATCAAAGCTTAGGGGTAATTTATTTTTAATGAACCTGACTGAGAAGACTTGTGCCAGCAGACTGCGCACTCTGCCAGCACACTGACATTGTTATTTGCTCTTACCCCAGTCTCTGCATAACTTGGTTATGTAAGCAAGACTCTCAAGATGCTGATACTTATCAAGCATATCGTTTGCAAAAGCCGTATTGGTCTTATAGCGTGTTGGGTTGCTCTGCCACAGATCCCAACACTCCTTGACTTGCTCTATTTCTAAGTGCTTAGGATCTTTTGCATGTCGTATGCTTGCTTTTCTTTTTGCTGACTCGCTATTCTCGCGCACCATGGATTCCCATCCAAAGCAATAGTTAGCGAGGCTGCGAGACTCCAGTACGTCATAAAAGCGCTCCGCCAAATTTTCTGATGCTCCTGTAGCTATCGACTGATCAATCTCCGTTAGGTTATATAAGGCAAATGCATCGAGCATGACTTCGATGATGTCCGAGTCGCTAATTTGAGGTAGCTGTGTTTTGATTCTTTTAGTGGTCACGCCATCAGCAAGATGCTCATAGAAGGCTTGAATCTTGGAACCGGAGTCAACCCACCACTTAGCTCCAGAAATCGATTCCTGCGTTGATTTAATGTCTTTTACGGCGCCAGCTTTAAGGGAGAGGTCCCACCAAAATCGAGATTGAGACTCTGCAATTTGAAGCTCTGTTAATGCAATGCTAACGATGGCTTCAACGACATCAATAGCTTGTAACTTTTGATAACGGTTTGCATACATTTCATTAAAGCCGTCACCAAGATGAGTAATCTTTTTTGCCAACTTGAGCGTGGGCAGTTTTGGTTGCTGCTCTATAGCCTTAAGTGCTAGTTCTAGAGATTGGGTGGCAATATCATTCACAGTATTTATTTGGCTTTGAGTTCATCAAGATAGTCTGCCCACCGCTGCATGATCGGGCGTCTTTGTTTGATATAGATTGCCCGGTTATACGATGTCCCATTGGCATCTTTTACGGCGTGCGCTAATTGGGCTTCAAGATGCTCTGTTGGCTCATTGAGTTGTTCGGCTAGCATGGTTCGAGCGCTAGCCCTAAACCCATGCCAGCTTTGTAATGCACCATAGCCCAAGGAATACAGGGCGCTACGAACACTATTATCGCTAATTGGCTGGCTTGCCTGCCTTTCCCCCCTAAACACATACTCACTATTTCCAACATAGGGCTTTAGCTCTTTAAGTAGTTCTATTGCTTGTGCGGGAAGAGGGACGTAATGTGGTTGCCCATTTTCTTTGCCCTCCAGTGTGCGCTTCATCTCAGCTGCAGGGATGGTCCAGAGCTGTTCGTCAAAATCAATTTGAGACCATCTCATAGTGCGCAGATTTAGTGGGCGCTGAAAGAGAATAGGAGCTAATTTCAAAGCGGTCTTAACAACGATCCCGCCGTGATAAAGGTCTATCGATTTAAGTAGCTCACCAAACAGTTTGGGATCAGTAATGGCAGCAAAATTTTTACCGCGGTAAGTCTGTAGTTTTGCTTTGATACCGCGAGTTGCATCTGGTATGCCGTCTAAGGCAACAAAATCATATACCTGCCTACAAATCATCAATCCTCTATCTGCAGTCTCAATCGCGCCTCGATCCTCTATTTTTTTTAATGCTTGGAGAATTTCCAGCCCAGCAAGCTCTCTGATTGGGCGCGCACCAATCACCGGAAATAAATCTCGCTCTATCTGTCTCAGCGTTCGTTTGGCATGGTCCACACTCCAGCTGGTTTCTTTGTTTTTGTACCAAGCTAGCGCTACTTCAGAGAAGGTAGCTTCATCAGGAAGTCTATTAGTTTGTTTCTGGAGCTTCTTAATGGAATTGGGATCCTGACCAGCCTGATGTTGCTGTTTTACTCCATCGCGTTTAATCCGGGCATTCTTTAGAGAAACCTTGGAATAACTGCCAATAGCAAACCTTTTTTCCTTGCCCTCAAACCAGTACTTCCAAAACCACGATTTGTTGCCAGAAGGCAAAACCTCTAGGTAGAGGTTCTCGGCGTCATAGAGTCTCTGCCGCTTTTTATCAGCAGGGCATAGTGCGCTTTTGCAGATAGGGTCGGTTAGCATGCTACCAGCTTACGCCTTTAGGGGAACAAATAAAATTTTTATTGTCAGGTTGTGGTTTATTCCCCTATTTATTCCCCTAACTTGTTGGTCTTCCCCTAGTTTCCTATCGTTTCCAATAGACAACAAAAAACCCCTTAGAGCTATATACTATAAGGGGTTAGTTGCTGTTTCTAGGTAATGCTACTACTAATAATGGTGGAGTCGGCGGGAATCGAACCCGCGTCCGCAAATCCTCTACAGCAAGTTCTACATACTTAGTCGTGTCATTTAATTTAGCTAGCTAGTCACAGACTGACA
>CAIOIX010000209.1 GCA_903858445.1 uncultured beta proteobacterium | reverse complement strand
CTCCCAATTACTGTCTAAAACATCCCAAACCCATCCTTCTAGTTGTTCAAGTCGCAACTTCTTTTCATTAGACAAAATTTCTTTTTTACTTCTAATAGATGCTACCCATTGACCCAACTTGAAGCCATCTGCGGTGATGAATTTTGCATTAACAAGGGTATGACCATTAGTTTTTATAAAATCTTTTAGGTACTGAAATGTAATTTCCCACTTTGCTTCAATTGCATCCCACATCCATCCATCTAGAGTTTCTAATCTTTCCCTTCGATCTTTTTTCATCGTGTCTTTTAAGTTTCTTTGTGCCGATATCCAAGCACCTAGCCTATATCCAGAATCAGTAACATAGAGTGCAGGGACTCTTAAATTACCAAAATTTTCATAGTGATTTTTTGCTATACCGAACCAATAGTCCCAAGAATCTGTTGAACTCTCTACAATCATGGTTCTCAAGCCATCACTAAATGACTTGCTTATTCCAACTGGTAAGTCAATAGTAATTTTTGAGAATGCACCTGCATCAACCTTGCCACCACCTTTTCGACCCATTTCAGTTCTAATTTGATTTAACTCATCAGCCAAAATATCATCGTGGGCTTTAAGAGCATTCAGTACATCCCAGATGGGTTTGAAATTACCCTCCTCTAATGCTTGCTCAGGATTATCAGTCTTGCCGATGAATACAGGCAGAACAATAGTTCCAGCCTTTTTGTTATCACTTAAACGAATAGCCCTTCCAACCGCTTGAATAATGTCAATCTGACTACTTCTTGGATCTATGAAAGCGACACCATCTAAAGATGGGACATCGACACCTTCTGATAAGCATCTGGCATTGGTTAAAAGACCTCTTTGATTGTTCTTGAGGCTCTTTAACTGAGATAACTTTCTTCTTCTTTTATCGGTTGGCATCTCGCCAGATACAAAGTCAGATTTCAGCTCACCGCTGGGCTTGTTCTTATCGTCAATCCAGCCCAGAACCTTATGAATATCTTGAGAGAACTCTTCAGCACGGCTAACCCTGCTATGAAAGCTAATTAACCTATGGAGGTCATAGTCTTTAATTGCCTTTAGAAGCCCTACTTGAGCAGCCAGAGACTCAGCATCCATCTCAATATCGGAATCTGCCTTGAGAAGCTCTCTATTCTCAATCCACGCTGAGATGGTTGAGTCGTCCACACCAATAATCACAACCCTATAGTCGGTTAATAGACCACGTTTGATTGCCTCACCAAAGTTCAGAGCGAATAACTGCTTTCCAAAAACAGCCTCGTCATCCATGCCGACAACTTCAACCCCACGATCCTCGGCAGCTTTCTTAACGCTGGAAGAATAAGTTCTTGGTGTTGCAGTAGTAAATAGCCTCTTCTTAGCCCTGATCTTTTCTCCATCCAAGATAGTGGAGAAGTCTCCTGACACTTTGCCGGCACAACGGTGGGCTTCATCAGCAATGGCCAGATCAAATGCAGGGACAGTTTTATCGCTTTGGGCTTCAGCAATGAGCTGAGACGACTGATATGTCGAGAAGATCACTTTCTT
>CAIOIX010000208.1 GCA_903858445.1 uncultured beta proteobacterium | reverse complement strand
ATGTTTGCACAAATCCTCTCGAGCGGTATAGCGGTGGGGATGATCTACGCGGTCATCGCTTTCGGTTTTCAGCTTACCTTTTCTACATCAGGCACATTGAACTTCGGACAGGGCGAGGCTTTGATGTTAGGTGCCTTGGTTGGTCTGACATGCGTAGATACTTTTGGCATGAATTACTGGGCCATGATTCCAGTAGTGTGTATTTTTGGAATGATCCAAGGTAGCTTTGTTGAGCTGATTGGTGTTCGCCCTGCGATCAAGATTAAATCTGAGTTCGGATGGATTATGTCCACCATTGCGCTCGGTATTATTTTTAAGAACGTTGCGGAAAATGTTTGGGGGCGTGATGCTCTGCCATTCCCGGCACCTTTGCCAATGGAGCCAATGAGCTTCCTGGGTGCGAATATTCTGCCGATGGAGATTTTGGTTGTCGTTGGTGCTTTGGTAATGATGTTATTGGTAGAGTTCTTTAATCGTAAAACAATTTACGGTAAGGCCGTGGTTGCGACAGCGAATGATCGCGATGCCGCTGGCTTGATGGGTATCAATACCAGCATGGTGATCACATTTTCATATGCGCTCTCATCTTTAACCGCTGCGTTCGCAGGGGTATTAATTGCACCTTTAACGTTGACCGGCGCAACTATGGGTGGCGCATTAGGCTTGAAAGCTTTCGCGGTTGCAATTATTGGTGGCCTGTCTAGCGGTCTTGGAATTATTGTGGGCGGTTTGATTTTGGGAATTGTTGAGACAGCTACCGGCTTCTATATTTCTACTGGCTATAAAGATGTACCTGGTTTGATTTTGTTGTTACTCGTGCTTGCATATAAGCCATCAGGTCTCTTTGGTAAATCTGCAATTAAGAAAGTTTAATGATGAAATTGAAGTCCCACATCCCTCTATTCATTGCAATAGTTGCCCTCGTTTGTTTGCCGCTATTTGTCCATAACCCGTATTACATTCACTTAGCTGAAACGATTCTGATTTACACCATTCTGTTGTTTGGTTTGGATATCGTGGTGGGCTATGTTGGCCAGGTCTCTTTGGGCCATGCTGCTTTGTTTGGAATTGGGTCATACACTGCAGGTGTTTTGTTCTTCCATTTGGGTTGGCCAATCTGGGGAACTATTCCAGCATCTATCATCGTGACCGCGTTCTTTGGCGGCATCCTGGCTCTGCCAGCATTGAAGGTGATTGGGCCGTATCTGGCAATGGTGACATTGGCATTTGGAACGATTGCTCAGATCTTGATTAATGAGATGACTTGGTTAACTGAAGGACCTTTAGGTATTAAGTTAACTAGACCTGAGCTCATGGGCGTGCCTATGGATAAAGCCGAGTACTTCTGGTTGGTTGCTGGCGTCATGATCCTGGCATTAATTGTGATTGATCGCTTCGTTAAATCTCAGATGGGTCGAGCTTTTGAGGCTTTGCGTGACAGTCCAGTGGCTTGTGACTGTATGGGTGTTTCTGTTTATCGCTTTAAGGTGATTGCATTTGTGATTAGCGCTGGCTTTGCTGGTTTGGCTGGTTGCTTATATGCATACTCTGAACAATATATCTCCCCAAACACCTATAACAATGAATTGGCTGTTCTCTTCTTGCTCGGCATCATCATGGGTGGGCGTAAGTCACGCTTGGGTGCGGTGATTGGTGCGGCGATTATTGTGCTGCTGCCAAAATTACTTGATGACATTAACTTATTCCGGATTGTTGCTTCCATTATTGCGATTGTGGTGATTATTGGCGCTGGATTAGCCCTATCGAAGCAAGTAACTACTGCACGTCGTGTTGCTATTCCCTTGGCTGGTGTTGTAGGTTTGGCGGCTTTCTCATTCTGGTTGGATAGCATCTCTGACTGGCGTTTGAGTATCTTTGGTTTCATGATTTTGTTGGTGGTTTACTACTTGCAAAACGGTATCGTTGGCTTTGCTAAGAGTTTCTATCAATCAATCGTAGGTAAGGCTAAAACAAGCCGTGGCGATGTTGCTCAAGAGGTGGACGATTCCATTAGCTTCATTAGTGCTGTGGCCAATCAAAACACCGGCGCAGAACTGCTCAAGGTGGAATCTGTATTGATGCAGTTTGGCGGCCTAAAAGCATTAAATAATGTAGACCTCAGCATTAAGCGTGGCACCATTCATGGTCTGATTGGTCCTAACGGCTCGGGTAAGAGCACCATGATGAATGTGCTGACTGGTATCTATGTTCCTACCGCTGGTAATGTTTTATATGCTGGCGAGAGCGTAGTTGGTAAGACATCTTCTGATATTGCTTTGTCAGGAATTGCTCGGACCTTCCAAAACGTGCAGCTCTTTGGTGAAATGACTGCCATTCAAAACATCTTGGTTGGTCTGCATCACACCTTTAAATCCAATATGGTGGAGATTGCTCTCCATTTGCCGCGTTATATGAAGGAGGAGGCAGAGGCATACGCTCGCGCCTTAGCGCTCTTGAAATTTGTCGGCTTGGAAGATTTGGCTAATGAAGAGGCGCGTAACTTGCCTTATGGTAAGCAGCGCCTCCTAGAGATTGCTCGGGCCTTGGCGCTTGATCCAGAACTGCTCTTGTTAGATGAGCCGGCTGCTGGTTTGACTGCGCCAGACATTAAAGAATTGCTGCGTATTATTCGTAAGATCCGCGATAGCGGCATTACCTTCATCTTGAT
>CAIOIX010000207.1 GCA_903858445.1 uncultured beta proteobacterium | reverse complement strand
TGTTCTGGGGTAATGGTAGTTTTATTGGGTCGCTCAAATACCGTGACGTTCTCGCGCCCAAATAGATTGCGAAGGATGTTGGTCTCATAAGGCGGTACATACACATGGATGGTTGTGAATGCATCTCTGCGTACTACCGCTTCCACCTCCTTGATTTGGAAGTCGCTATGAATAAGTTCTTTGTGATTCATGTTGTTATTCATTTCTTCCTCCTTATTGAATGGCTAATACCGCATGGGCATTAGCTCGTGAGATAGATAAAGCGCAGCGTAGGTTCACCATGGCATACATTGCTAAGGTATCGTGCGGACGAATTGGGGCAACGATATCTAGATCGTCATCGCGCAGCTTCATAAAGCGGGTATTAAGGAAATAACAGCGCTTACTCCACTCCACCGTTCTATTAGCCATAGCATCAAGTTCATCAAACTGCGGATCCCAGATGATCTCCACTCCTTTGAAAGCTAAGCCAGTATTTACGCCTGCCCCTACGCCAGCATCGATGTACTTAGTCTCGCCTGATCCAGCGATATGAGTCACTGTCACTTGCTTGCGATAGGTATCAATGAACTTACCACCCGCAATGATGAAATCAGGACTTCCTCCATGCTTAATACATTGGCGCCAAGCAGTCTCCATCTCACCTACTAAGTTACCAGGCGATGTTGAGGCAATATCTTTGACAGCATAGTTACGCCAGTAGCTTGCTTTGGCTCGATCAATACCGCCTACAGTGCCGGCATCTGGTGCTAGGCTGACAAGGCTATCTAAGCCAACTACTGCATCTGCGCCGTGCGAGCCGTCGCGGTGTAGCTCTAGGTCCAGCTTATTAAGAAATCCCTCCCTTAGGACCTCTAACTGCTCATCCAGCAGATTGATCAGTTGCACGCGCTCGTTGTATTCCAGTTGGAATCCTCGCGCTCCACCCTCGCGCACCTTAATGCCGTTACTGAATAAGCGGTCATAGTCAATGTACAAGCCATCCACTGCTCTACGCCATGGGAATGAGGCCTGTTCAGTCGTATTACGTTTATTGAACTTGACCGTCTCCTCCCCAAAGGCCCAGCTAAAGTTACTGCCGTGCTCTTTGCGGATGTTCTCGACTACGTTTTGTTTTGCCCCCAATAGGCTTTTACGCCCTTCCATGAGTTTTTTAAGGAAAGGTCGCTCTACCGCGATTTGATCGACCGGTAGATTGCGCAAGTACTCATCTAAGGAAACCTTAGCTAACTCTTGCAAGTCTGTATTTGAAATTGGCATATGCCACTCCATCAATAGTTATTTAATAAATTGGTGGCTTCAATACCTGGTGATGGAGCGTGAACCCATCCATTGCTACGCTACTAGGCGCGACTCTAGCTTTTACGCGATGGCGTGAAGCACTGAGATCAATTATTGGGGTGGCAGATATCGGCTTGGGATATTTGTGGGTTTTTTGTTTAGTTACTAGATGAACTCGCTATGGGTCTTTATGCCCAATGTGTCTTTACGCCACCTTGGGCATAAATGAGCATTTCTTAGGTCGTGGCCGTCAAGGATGCGCAAGCCACCCCTTTGGGGTGCCCTTGACGGAAATAGACCGCCTGTATTCCACCAATTTAAATCAGTAAATGACTCATAAATAAGTCATTAATGCACTTAAAGACTTATTTATGAGTCATTTTTATTGACCAATGGCGTCTAAACAGGTATATTAGTGCCTTGTACTTAATGAATAGCATGAGGCAACTATGCGCGTAGATCAACAACTGACCCTAGCATCAAAGCAACTTGGCCAATCCGCTGAAATAGCGCAATGCCTAGTGTCCTTACGCCTTGCCCGTCACGTTCGACAAGGTGAGGCTGCGGTTCGTGCCGGCCTTGCTCGTGCAACTGCCCAGCGTATTGAAAAAGGCGATCCTGGCGTTGCCATTGGCGCACTGCTACGTTACTTGGATGCAATCGCTCCAGGCATGACCCTACTGCAACTCTTAAGCGGCAATGACCCTGCGATCGCCGCCTTGGAGCGTCGCTCGCGCCCTCAACGCGTTCGTGACTTAAGTGCAGCTGAAATGAAAGCGCTTGATTTCTGATGGCAAACACAACTAAAGACCTGTTTGTCTTTGCCAATCTTGATGGTGCGTTTGTACCAGCAGGGCAACTGCAAGTAGATGAAGAAGGCTCAAGAGTGATTGCCTCTTCATTTGCTTATGGCTTACGCTATTTAGATAGGAGCAACGCACAGGAAATTGATCCTGTCACCCTTAGCCTTAAAAATAAAAGCGGGGTCAAGGGCAAGCGTCTCGTTCCACCAAATGGCCTAGAAGCTTTTGGCGGAATTCGTGATGCTGCCCCTGATTCATGGGGAAGAAGAGTCATTGAAGCAAGGCTTAAGGTTCCAGCTAATAGCCTGCCAGAATCAACCTATCTACTAGAGGCTGGTAGCGATCGCATTGGGGCTTTAGATATTCGAGCCTTCTTAGATCAAGAAGAGCGCCCTGCATTTGAAAGTATTCACAATCTATCTTACGTACTAGAGGGTGCGCAAAAGATTGAGGCTGGCTTACCAGTATCAGAAGCGCTATCCAGAATTTTGATTGTGGGTAGCGGCCTAGGGGGTATGCGCCCAAAGGCAAGTGTGCGTGATGATGACAACATTTTATGGATGGCCAAGTTCCCAGGCAATACTGATGGAGTCTTAGATGTACCGAGTATTGAATACGCCACCCTCAAACTTGCAGAATTGGCTGGCCTTAATGTAGCGCAAACTCAATTAGAGCAAGTCGGCAAGAAAAAGGTATTGATGGTCAAACGTTTTGATCGCTCTTGGACCGCTGCAGCTCGTTCAGTAGAAATTCGCCATCATGTGGTTAGCGCCCTCACACTCGTTGCTTGCCACGAATCGGAATCCAATACAAAAAGTTATATGGATATTGCGGATGCTATCTGCAGATATTGCCTAGTTCAAACAGTCAAATCGGATGTTGAAGAACTATATGCACGCATGATCTTTAACCTTTTTGTCAGCAACGATGATGATCATCTACGCAATCATGCCTTCTTATGGAATCAGGACCTTAAAGGCTGGAGCCTAAGCCCACTCTATGATGTGATGCCACATGCAGTCATTGCAAGTGAACGCTATCAACATCTGGGCATTGGACCTCAAGGCAAGCTGGCAACCCTAGACAACGCCTATGGGACCAAAGAACGCTTTGGTTTATCTGCGCAGCAAGCAAGCTCCATTATCGATCGCGTATGGCGAGTAACTAGGCAGTGGAAAACACACTTCGAAAGCCTTGGAATTCCTGCAGGTCAAATTGAAGGAATCTCCCAGGCGTTTAGACACATTGATGATATTTGCAGCCCTGAATTAATCAAGGCTTTAGCAAAAGATTAAATCCCCATGTTGCCTAGGTGTTGCGCAATTCGATCCATGGGATTGCCTGCACTAGCCAGTGGTGCTCCCAATGTTGAAGTTCGCGCCCGAATTGGTTGAGGACTATGGGTTGCTACAGGCTTGATGCCTCCAAAACTAGGCTCCGGCCTTCCAATCGCCTCATAGATAGACTCAATCATGGTCTGCCACTGCTCTGGCTGATTGCTCTGCACGAAGACTTGCATGTAGAAAGGGTCTGACATGTATTTGTTAAAGCAGATCGCCTTATCGGTGTGATCGATTTCATCTGAGCGAGTATTCAAAAACTTGAGCATTTGCAGCTTTGCTTCTGCGACCAATTCGAAAGGCTTTTTCTGGCTATCGGCGAGAGTCATCACATTACCTACAAGCTTGTCCTCTATTTCGTATTTACGAACCGCATCCTGAAGAGTGGCCACTATAGATTGCAAATCAACAACCTGCTTTTCTAAATCGCGTTTTTCATTAATCACTTTCTGAATACGTTCACACCCTCGCTTTGATTTGATACCACCAGAAGTTTCCGTATTAACGCTCGGGTCAGCATCGGGACTCGAACCCGTGGGTCCAGGGTTCAAAGCCCGCATAATTAGATCTTGCGCTGTCTCAGCTTGAATCTCGGCTTTCGGTAGTGTATCGACGGTAATAGCTACTGGTGCTGGCAATATTTCACCCAAGTCATAGGCTTGTGGTGCTGTCTTATCTGCTGAAGCGGGTATGAAGGCTGGTACATGCACCTCGCCCTTTACAGTTGTAAATATAGACTCGGGTTCAAGAGCTTCAGATTCCTCCTCTAATACTTCGCCCTCATCAATATCCTCAGATAACTTGGCAAGAGATGCATTAGGGGTCTTACTTAAATCATCTAGTAAGTTGGTTGCTTGGCTCCGACTCTGACTCTTACGTTCCGCCTTTTGGGTTTGTTGTGCCTGAGCGCTACGCTCCTTATCCAATTGAGCTTCTGCCTGCCTAGCCTTTGCTTGCGCAATCAATTCAAGCGCGCGCTCTTCCCTTGCCTTATTGCGTCTCATCGCAACCTCTTGTGCATGCTTCTCATAAGCCTCTTTTTCAAGACGTTCACGCTCCTTCTTGGCTTCTCTATCCTGCACCCTCTGAATTGAGCCGCCCTTAGTTAGAACCTCCGACTTAAAGCCTTCCACTTCATTTGCTACTTGCGTCATTGCCTGTCTCCTCTTTTAATAAGTTGCTGCCGTAATTCATTTCAGCGCTTGTTCTTTGCTTTCGCTCAGAAAACCAATTCATTCCTAAGTTTGGATCATCATCGCGTGACCATCCCTCCGCTTGTTTTTCTACATTCGGTATAAATAGATTGGAATCGATG
>CAIOIX010000206.1 GCA_903858445.1 uncultured beta proteobacterium | reverse complement strand
GTAATTATTTTTATTGATGATTTAGATAGATCAGATCCAGCCATAATTCCCAAATTGCTGCTCATATTGAGAGAGGTTCTAGATTACTCAAAATTTATTTTTATTCTTGCCTTTGATAAGGCGGTTGTAGCAAAGTCTTTAGAATCGTATAACGCTGCATGGGGATCTGCCCAAACAAATTTTTTGGATAAGGTGGTCGATTTCTCCTTTGAATTGCCGCCGCCTTCACTAAAGCAAGTATGTGACTTAGCTTATTCACAATTTGCTTTGCTTGCGCCATTTGTTCCGTATGAGGCAATAAAAGATGTTCGTGAATTGCTGCCATCAAATCCAAGAAAACTTAAGCTACTGATAAGAATGGTTGGTAGCATGTCTCAAGAAGTTGACAGGCATGAGAGTAGCGAATTAGATTGGAATTTAATTTTATTATTTTCACTACTGAGAGCTGAAAGCGAACCCTTTACAAATACTTTGCTGAGCGAAGTTATTTCTGCCGGTAAATTTAGTTGGTATCAGTGGAAGGTTTTAGCTCAAAATACTGGTGCAGTTGAGGACGCTCAAATAACTGAGCTTATGCAGAGGTGCCCAGGAATCAATACCCCTCGAGTTACTATTTTAGTGAATAGGCTCAGAGAGGCATGCTCGCTTCAATCTGCCGAGCAAATAACATACATGGCTATGTTTGCTTTGTCGCCTCACAATATTACTTGGGGGGAATTCAAGTCCTTTTTTAAAGAGTGGCGATTATCTAAATCCAGGGATTTGATAAATCAATTTATCCAAGAAAGGTCTATTGAGTCTGGGGACCAACTTGCTAATGTTGAGGAAGAATTTATTGACACTTGCCTTAAATACTATGCCTTATTGCTAGAAAGGGCTGCTAGTATTTCGGATGGTAATGAGCACTACGCTTTAATTCTTGAGCTAAATGATCTTATTGAGTTATTGGATGGGTGCTTGTTGAATGCAAAAACAGCCTTAGTCTTAAGAAATGAATTTTTGGTTGAGGGTTGGAAAAATCTCTATGCATTGCTTCTTCAGTGGCGACACTTTAACGCCAATAGGGGGGAATCTGACCTTAGGAAATTGGAGCTTGATTACCTTTTAAGGTTTGCCGATGTGATCAATAATCCAATGCCTATTTATGAAACTCTTAAGCCTGGCGCTGAATTTGATATCCCATTATTTGATGCGAGATCAGAGGATTTGAAAAGAGGCTTTACTCGCTCAATTGCGGATCATATTGAAGGTGCGGCAATAAATTCCGCCTACAAGTTTATCCGAGAGCCGGGAAAAATAAAAAAACTGCGCTCAAAAGATGATTATTTTGCAGAAAAATTCCTACTGACTAATTTTGATAGCCCTTGTTTTAACGAGCCGCACTATAGACAATTTATAGAAGAAGTACGAAAAAGATTAGATACTGCTAACGTAAATGAGGATGCAATGGACTTACTAGACATATACCTCTCTAATCTGCGTATAGATAATTATGCATCTGGTGTCATCCCAAATGAACTTGGCGCTTCTCTATGTAAAAATTCTAAATTGATAATTGAGCTTTGGAAGTTAGTTATTTCAAGGCCCGGTCAATATAGAGTGCTTGAGTCAATAAGGGAGCGAAGAAAAAAGTTGATTGCAGTAGGTATACCAGAGAAAGAGCTTGAAGAGCCAGATTGGTTAATGCCTCGAGAGCCATAATTAAATTTTAGAGATCAACATCATGAATATAGAAGTCGATCAAGCCGCTAAGTTTGGAGATGATTTACAAGAATGGTCTCAAAAAATGAAATCGGGATATGCTGAGCTAGGGGAGTTTATGGTTGAATTTTCTCAGCTTGAGTTTAGTATTCGTGCGGTAATTGGCGGATATCTAAAAATTCCTAATGATTTAATAAATCCCATACTTTCTGAGTATCAATTTGTGCCCTTATGTAGGGTTTGGAAATTGCTTGAAAATAAATTCAATTCCGAAAAAATTGATGTTACAAAGAAAATCTGTGGCGAATTGCTTGCATTGAATGAACAAAGAGTTCGTATTGCACACGGCTTGTGGATGCCGGGAGTAGAGGCGCTTGAGGCGTTACACGTTGCAAAAAACTCAGGTAGGGTTGGAACTTATTTTTCCGAATCCGGTGAATTAAAGTCTTTGACACG
>CAIOIX010000205.1 GCA_903858445.1 uncultured beta proteobacterium | reverse complement strand
GGATGTTGGTAATGCTTATAAGAGTCAAGATAAGCATGGCATTTCACAAGTACAGGCTGAAGAAATTTTTTTTAACCAGCCTCTATTAATTGATGAAGATGCCAAGCATAGTGATGTTGAGCGTCGATTCTTGGCATTGGGCATTACTGTTGCAGGTGTTTTGTTGGCCGTAATTTTTACCTTGCGCAAAAAAGAATCACTCATCCGTGTAGTTTCGGCTAGACCTATGAGTAAAAAGGAGAGGGCATTTTATGAAAAAGCCTAGTAAGACAATTCCAAAGTTTAAAAATGAGAAGGATGAACGCGCCTTTTGGGAAAAGAATGATGCCTCTGACTACTTTGATTTATCCAAGGCCGTAAGGGTTACTTTGCCGAATTTGAAGCCTACTACCGCTTCAATATCTCTGCGTTTATCTCAGAGTTTTTTGGAGGGCATTAAATTACAAGCAAATAAGATTGATGTGCCTTACCAGTCCCTTATGAAAATTTGGTTGGCAGAGAAGTTGGAAGAGGCTACAAAGTAGGTTGAGTTTGATTTTTATTTTCCCTCAAACTAACCCATAAATGGGAAATATCAAGTCTAAGAATGAGCAAGGCATTGGCACTTCTAGCAAAGAAGCCATTGAGCGTTTTTGCGATGCCTGTTGGTTGGAAGATGGCCTTGCTCAAAATAGCCTTACTGCCTATCGCAGGGATCTTTTGCTCTTAGCGCAGTGGCTGTATAAAACGGCTCATCTGGATTTGTACTCCGTAGATGAAAAAGAGCTCACTGCTTATATTGCCCATCGCAGGGCGGATAAGGCTACCACTGCTAACCGCCGCCTCACAGTATTCAAGCGTTTTTATCGACATGCTCTGCGCAACAATCTTATCAAAAGCGATCCTTGCATTGGTTTGCGTGCTGCTAAGCAAGCACTGCGTTTCCCTAAGACCTTGAGTGAGGATCAGGTGACGAGTTTGCTCAATGCTCCAAATATTGAGACCCCTTTAGGTTTACGCGATCGCACTATGTTGGAGTTGATGTATGCCAGCGGCCTGCGCGTTTCTGAGATTGTTTCTTTAAAAACCGTGGCGCTGGGTTTAAATGAGGGTGTGGTTCGGATTGTGAATGGCAAGGGCGGCAAGGAGCGATTGGTGCCCTTTGGTGGAGAGGCAGGTCAATGGTTACGCAGATATCTGGCAGATGCTAGAACGCCACTGCTAGAGGGCAAAACTTCAGATGCAGTGTTCATCGGGCGCCATACTGGTTCAGCGCTGACCCGTCAGGCATTTTGGGCGCTCATTAAACGCTATGCTTTGCAGGCTAGCATTCCCGTGGCTCTGTCACCCCATACCTTGCGTCATGCGTTTGCAACCCATTTACTCAATCATGGAGCAGATTTGCGGGTAGTACAGTTGCTTTTAGGCCATGCAGATATCTCCACTACCCAAATCTATACCCATGTAGCCAGAGAGCGTCTCAAATCCATTCATCAGCAACATCATCCGCGTGGCACCTAAATTGTCAGATGTGTTTAAGATAGCGCCATGGATATTCTCTTAATTCCGCTTGCCTACCTGATTGGCTCTATTTCCTTTGCAGTAGTCGTGAGTAAGTGTATGCGCTTGCCGGATCCCCATTCCTACGGATCTGGTAATCCTGGTGCAACCAATGTTCTCAGAACAGGCAACAAACGTGCTGCTGTTCTAACGCTGCTCGGTGATGCGCTAAAAGGATTTGTTGCTGTGGTTCTTGCCCGGATGATTTTGGGTCAAGATGCATTGACTTCAAGTCTCAATTCTTGGATTTTGTGCGGTGTAGTAGTTGCAGTATTTTTAGGTCACCTCTTTCCAATCTTTCATGGTTTTAAAGGCGGCAAAGGGGTTGCAACCGCCTGCGGTATTTTGTTTGGGATTAATTGGATTTTAGGTTTGGCAACGCTTGCAACTTGGATCATCGTTGCCAAGTTCATGCGTTATTCATCTTTAGCTGCTTTAGCCGCTGCTGTGTTTGGGCCGATTTATTTTGTGTTCCTATTTGGCTTTCACCCAATGGGTATTGCGCTACTGATAGTCTGTGCTTTGTTAATTTGGCGTCACCGTAGCAATATCCACAACTTAATGAATGGTACTGAGTCGAGAATCGGCTCTAAAAATACAAAATGATGACGATTGCATTTGCCTGTGTCTTATTTATGGGTCTACTCCCTTATGTTGCTGCTGGCATTGCCAAAAAAGGTTTTGAGGGTTACGACAATGCTCAGCCGCGTTCATGGCTTGCCAAGCAAACAGGCTTTCGGGCACGCGCCAATGCTGCGCAAGCCAATTTATTTGAATCCCTACCCCTCTTCTTTGCCGCTGTCATCATTGCGACGCTCATGCATGCACCCCAAGCCAGGTTAGATCTGCTAGCGTTGGGCTTTGTGATTTCACGTATTGCCT
>CAIOIX010000204.1 GCA_903858445.1 uncultured beta proteobacterium | reverse complement strand
GCTCAGCACTGCTCTCTCGTGACGAGATGGAGTTGAGTCTTGAAGCCCTCGAACAATGGCGAAACCTAGAATCAAAAAGATTGTCTGGGGAGCCCATTGCCTATCTTGTTGGCAAGCGGGGCTTTCATGACATCGAGCTTTATGTTGCGTCTGGGGTTTTAATTCCACGCCCAGAAACCGAAATCTTGGTAGAAATTGCCCTGCGTGAAATACAGACACTCAATAGACCGGCGAATATCCTCGATTTAGGAACCGGCTCTGGGGCGATTGCCCTGGCCATAGCCCACTCAGCCCCACAGACCATCGTTACTGCCACAGATCAATCTCTGGAGGCCTTGGCTATCGCCAAAATGAATGCTGAGCAACTGGGTTTCTCAGATCGAGTGCAATTTGCCCAGGGCAGCTGGTATACCGCTTTAGAAGATGAATACTTGAGCACTCAGTTCGATGTCATCCTCAGCAACCCCCCTTATATTGCATCAGGTAATACCCATCTGAACGAGGGAGACTTGCGCTTTGAGCCCGCTTCAGCTCTGACCGATGGGGCAGGTGGGCTATCCTGCTTAGAGGCCATTATTTCTCAGGTCAACGCCTATCTGAAGCTAGGCGGCTTAGTTGCCGTAGAGCATGGGTTTGACCAGTCAGAGGCCGTAGTCAATTTAATGAAAGTAGCTCAACTGCAGGAGATTCAAGTTCATCGAGATTTGGCTGGGCATTGCAGAGCGGTATCAGGAAGGTTGGCGTCCAAATAATGTCAGCAAGAATAATGGAATTTTTACAGCGAGGAATTGCAGCTCTAAGTGATAAAAAAATCTTAGAAGCTAAACAATATTTTGAACTTGCTATTGCTAGCAATAAAAGTAATGGTTCGACATTAACTAAAGTAGGGACTATTTATGCGCAAAATGGCTCTTACTCAGAAGCCAAAACCTATCTCACCAAAGCGCTTGAAATTCTGCCAAATGATGTAACAATTTGCCACAATCTCGGCTTGATATTTTCAATTCAAGGCGACAATGAAAAAGCTCTTAAGTACTACGATCAAGCACTTAAGGCGCATCCAAATAATATTGAAGCTCTGATCAATAGAGCGGCAGCACTTAATGAGCTTACGCGCTATGAAGAGGCTGTCATGACAATAAATAAAGTCATTGCAATAAATTCCTTGGTAGCCGAAGCCTGGTCAAATCTTGGAATCGCCTACCGCCATCTTGGAAAACCTGAAGAGGCATTAGAGGCTTATAACAATGCGCTCGAAATCAATCCACATTTAACTAATGCTATTTATAACAAGGGCTTGACCCTTAATTCTCTAAAGCAATTCTCTAAAGCATTGGAGTGCTTTGAGATTTTTACTCAGGCTCAGCCAAATAATGTCCAGGGATGGCTTTACCTGGCCGTTTCTCAAGAGAAATTAAATCAGCTCATTGAATCACTGAATTCTTACGATCAAGGATTGGCCATTGATTCCAATTTTGCAGAGGCATGGTCAAATCGCGGAAATTTACTGGGGAGACTATGTCGCCATCAAGAGGCGATTCAATCCTATGACAATGCCATTAGGTTAAGGCCTGAATATTGTGCGGCATGGGTCAACAAAGGTCATACTTTATTTGAGCTTAATAAACATCTAGAAGCTTTAATTTGCTATCAAAAAGCATTCTTAATCAATCCAGATTTTGACTATTTACTGGGCGCCCTTATTCATAGCCATATGCGGCTTTGCGATTGGAGCGGAACAGCGTCTCTAATAAAAAAATTGCTTTCAGACATACCAAATGGTGAAAAATTAATCACTCCTTTTTTTACTTTAGGGATAACTGATAGTCTTGCGCTTCAGAAAAAGTCTGCTGAAATCTATTTGGAAAATACAAAGCCCCAAGAAAAGCTTCCTCCTCTTATTCTGAGTAATAAAGAGAATAAGAAAATTCGCATAGGCTACCTTTCATCGGACTTTCACACCCATGCTGTTGCAATCTTAACTGCAGAAATTTTTGAACTGCATGACCGAAATAAATTCGAGATCTATGGATTCTCATCTGGGGCTAATATCAACGATGAAATGCAAAAACGCCTGAGAACTGGTTTTGATCTTTTTATCGAAGTGGAATCAATGTCAGACCAAGAGATTGCTGAAAAATTTCGCTCCCTAGAAATTGATATTGCAATAGATTTAGGAGGGTTTACAAAAGGTAGTCGGACCAGGGCTTTATCCTATCGAGCCGCCCCCATTCAGGTTAGCTATTTGGGATTCCCTGGAACAATGGGCTCGAATTACATTGATTACATTATTGGCGATCAGACCGTAATTCCAGAAGAACTTAAATCTGCCTATTCGGAAAAAATTATTTATTTACCGAATTCATATCAAGCAAATGACTCTAAGAGAAAAATTTCTGAAAAAACATTTTTAAGGCAAGAATTTTCCCTTCCCACAGATTCGTTTGTCTTTTGTTGTTTTAATAACCCCTACAAAATTTCCCCACATCACTTTTCATCGTGGATGACCATCCTTGAAAACTCACCAAATAGCATTCTTTGGCTACTAGAAGACGAAATTGAGATTTCTAGGAACTTATGCACAGAAGCTCAAAAAGCAGGCATTGACCCAAATCGCTTGATATTTTGTGGCAGACTTCCCCCTGATCAATACCTAGCACGCTATAGGTTGGCTGACTTATTCTTAGACACCCATCCATTTAATGCTGGAACCACCGCTAGTGATGCCTTATGGGCTGGGCTCCCTGTTTTAACTTATATGGGTGAGGCCTTTTCTAGCAGAATGGCTGGCAGCCTCCTTTCGGCACTTAATCTGACTGAGCTTATTGCAGACTCACGAGAGGATTACATTAACTTAGCCGTTGAATTCGCGATACACCCAGAAAAATTACTACCTATAAGAAATAAATTGGCCTCTAATAGGGCCGTAACGCCGTTATTTGATACCCAGCTATTTATTAAGCATCTAGAAAGCGGGTTATCTCAAGCGTTTGAGCGTCATCGCAATCATTTAATGCCTATAGATATTAAGGTTTCTCAATAAAACAAAATACCCCACAAGTTTTATACTTATTCCTTCTAATCAATTGCCCAAGATTCATTCAATAGCAAAACCATCCTCCCTACAAGAAAATTATGAGCACTCAAGATACCCAAGCAAAAATCAAAGAAATCGTTAGCAGCCATCCTGTAGTGTTGTTTATGAAAGGTACGGCGCAGTTCCCACAATGCGGCTTTTCCGGCAATGCTATCAACATCCTCAAAGCTGCTGGCGTAGAAGACCTTCACACCGTTAATGTGTTTGACGATGAAGGTATTCGCCAAGGTATTAAGCAATTTGCAAATTGGCCTACGATTCCTCAGCTTTATATTAATGGCGAATTCGTCGGCGGATCAGACATCATGACTGAAATGTTTCAGACTGGTGAATTGCAG
>CAIOIX010000203.1 GCA_903858445.1 uncultured beta proteobacterium | reverse complement strand
TGACCCCGCGTTTTAGCGCTTCTTGGGGTAAATGGGCCATCTTGTTATAGGCACCCCGGAGTTTGAAGGAGAAAACCGGCTGGTTATCCTCTCTTTTAAGCAAAACTTGGTTGCCTAAACGCTTGCTGAGTTCTGGTGCCACCTCAAGCTCGGTTTCCCTAGCCACATCGTAGACTCGGGCAGATAAAATTTTCTTTAAATAGTTCATTGCCATCTGATGAGCGTACCACGGATGAGCTCTAAGCCCTTAGATTTGAAAGGGTTTATCCCCTCCCTAAACATCTTTAGCTATTTCCTGCCAATATCAGGATTGGTCAATTAAAATGCATATTTAATGAATATCACGCTATGAACGCCCCATTAGCTTTGAATCAGTTATTGGATGCCGAGGCCGGTTCCCCCCGTCTTCGTGAGATCCCTTACAACTACACCTCTTTTTCTGATCGAGAAATCGTAATTCGCCTATTGGGCGAGGAGTCGTGGCGCGTTCTAAATGATTTGCGCGGAGTTCGTCGCACTGGTCGCTCGGCCCGCATGTTGTTTGAAATCCTCGGCGACATTTGGGTGGTACAGCGTAACCCTTTCTTGCAAGATGACTTGCTGGATAACGCGAATCGCCGTCAACTGTTAATCGATGCTTTATGGCATCGCTTGGGTGAAGTTAAGAAACGCTCTAGCGGTGATTCTGCAGGTCAAGTGGAAATTTTATTAAATGCTGCACGTCGTGCAGTAGAGAGTTTCGAGAGCGGCTTTAAAGAAGTTGAGCAGATTCGTAAGCGTGCTAGAAAAGATTTAGGTCGGCATACGGCTGCAGACAATATTTGCTTTGATGGTGTCTCACGTGCAGCTCATGTTACAGATGCTACCGACTGGCGCGTTGAATTTCCCTTAGTCGTCCTGAAGCCTGATTACGAATCTGAAATTCCTGGCTTGGTGAAGGCTTGTATTGAATTGGGTCTGACGATTATTCCCCGTGGAGGTGGCACGGGATATACCGGCGGTGCGATTCCTTTGTATGCCATGTCCGCAGTAATTAACACTGAAAAGTTACAAGATATCGGTGGCGTTCAATCTCAGCATTTGCCTGGCGTTGCCCTTAAAGTATCGACCATCTTTACTGGCGCTGGTGTAGTAACCCGCAGAGTATCTGATGCAGCAGAGCATGCTGGTCTTGTGTTTGCTGTCGATCCTACTTCAGCTGATGCCAGTTGTATCGGTGGAAACATTGCCATGAATGCTGGCGGCAAGAAGGCGGTGCTCTGGGGTACAGCACTGGATAACTTAGCTAGCTGGCGTATGGTGGACCCTCAGGGTAATTGGCTGGATGTCGAACGTCTTGAGCACAATCTTGGCAAGATTCATGAAGTGGAAAAAGTTCGCTTTCAATTAACTTGGTCTGAAGGTACAAGTGAGCCTGGTGCGCGAGTTCTGAAAACAGAATTACTCGAGGTAGAAGGTAAGCGGTTCCGCAAAGAAGGTTTAGGTAAAGATGTTACTGATAAATTTTTGTCTGGTTTGCCTGGAATTCAAAAAGAAGGTTGCGATGGTTTAATTACAAGCGCTACTTGGATATTGCATCGCATGCCTAAGTTCATGCGTACCGTTTGTCTGGAGTTTTTTGGTCAGGCACGTGAGGCTATTCCTAGCATTGTTGAAATTAAGGCTTACCTCGATGGTTTGAGTAAACAAGGCGGCCCAATTTTGGCTGGTCTTGAGCATTTGGATGATCGATATTTGAGGGCGGTTGGTTATTCAACTAAGTCTAAACGTAACAGCATGCCGAAGATGGTCTTAATTGGCGATATTGCTGGTGATGATGAGGAGGCCGTAGCTTCTGCCACTAGCGAAGTTGTGCGTATGGCCAATTTGCGTGTAGGCGAAGGTTTTGTCGCCGTGAGTGCGGAGGCTCGTAAGAAGTTCTGGCTCGATCGCGCTCGTACTGCCGCGATTGCTCGGCATACAAACGCATTCAAGATTAATGAAGACGTAGTGATTCCATTGCCACGTATGGGCGAGTACACCGAGGGTATTGAGCGGATCAATATTGAGCTCTCTCTCAAAAATAAATTGCAAATCTTGGATGGCCTAGAGTCTTTTTTGACAAAAAGTGCGTTGCCTTTAGGTAAGAGCGATGAAAAGTATGAGATTGCTACAGCAGAAATTTTGGGAGATCGTGTTCAACAAGCGCTTGAGTTGATTGCAAAAGTGCGGGGACGTTGGTCTGAGTGGTTAACGCAGATCAACACACACTTCCCACAGTTACAAAATTACACCTTGCGTGCGTCTTGGAAAGAGGAGGTACGCTCTGAGCTCAGAATTATTTTTGGTGGTTTAGCTTTTGAACCCATCCTCAATGAACTAGAAGCTATTCATAAGAAGATCTTACGTAAGCGCGTCTTCATAGCTTTGCACATGCATGCTGGTGACGGAAATGTACACACCAATATTCCCGTCAACTCTGACGACTATGAGATGCTGCAAGATGCGCATCATGCCGTCGATCGGATTATGGCTTTGGCGCGCTCTTTGGATGGCGTTATCTCAGGTGAGCACGGCATTGGTATTACTAAGCTGGAATATCTTACCGAAGCAGAGTTAAAAGATTTTCGTAACTATAAGAATCGCATTGACCCAGAAGGGCGTTTCAATAAGGGCAAGTTAATGCCGAACGCTAATCTGAGTTTGGCTTACACGCCCAGCTTTGGCTTAATGGGTCACGAGTCCATCATCATGCAGCAAAGCGATATTGGTGCGATTGCAGATAGCATTAAAGATTGCTTGCGGTGTGGCAAGTGCAAGCCGGTTTGCGCTACACACGTGCCACGTGCGAACCTACTCTATAGCCCGCGCGACAAAATTTTGGCGACATCATTGCTGATCGAGGCCTTCTTATATGAAGAACAAACTCGTCGAGGTATTTCGATTCGCCATTGGGAAATGTTTGATGACGTTGCTGCCCACTGTACTGTCTGCCATAAGTGTTTAACACCTTGCCCAGTTAATATCGACTTCGGTGATGTGACAATGAACATGCGCAATTTGTTGCGCAAGATGGGGCAGCAACGCTTTAACCCAGGGACGGCGGCGTCCATGTTCTTTTTAAATGCGACCAGTCCAGATACCATCAACTTAGCTCGTAAGATGATGATTGGCTGGGGTTACAAGGCTCAGCGCCTGGGTAATGATTTATTACGTAAGTTTGCCAAAAAACAGACGGCACATCCGCCTGCAACAGTAGGTAAGCCCAGTGTTAAGGAGCAGGTAATTTTCTTTGTTAACAAGAAGATGCCGGGTAACTTACCGAAAAAAACTGCGCGCGCCTTGTTGGATATTGAAGATGCTGATTACGTTCCAATCATTCGGGATCCGAAAACAACCTCTGCTGATACAGAGGCAGTGTTTTATTTTCCAGGTTGCGGTTCTGAGCGTCTCTTCTCTCAAGTAGGGTTGGCTACGCAGGCAATGCTTTGGAATGTGGGTGTGCAAACAGTTTTGCCACCAGGTTATTTATGTTGTGGGTATCCACAGCGCGGTAATGGCGACTTTGATAAAGCCGAGAAGATGATTACTGACAATCGTGTGCTATTCCATCGCGTTGCTAATACATTGAATTACTTGGATATCAAAACAGTAGTTGTATCTTGCGGGACTTGCTATGACCAATTAGCTGGTTATCAGTTTGAGCAGATATTCCCTGGTTGCCGCATTATTGATATTCATGAATACTTGCTAGAAAAGGGTGTCAAACTCTCAAATGTTACTGGCGTGAAATACATGTATCACGATCCATGTCACTCTCCCATGAAGTTGCAAGACCCGATGAAAACAGTCAATGAGTTAATTCAGATGGATGACGGGCAAGCCATCAAAAAGAATGATCGTTGTTGCGGAGAATCAGGAACCCTTGCAGTGACTCGTCCTGATATTTCTACTCAAGTGCGCTTCCGCAAGCAAATTGAAATGGAGAAGGCTGCTAGTGAGTTGCGTAAGGATGATGTTGCTGGTGAGGCTACCGAGGTTAAGGTGCTGACTAGTTGCCCCTCGTGCCTGCAAGGCTTGGCACGCTTTAATGCAGATAGCGATACAACGGCTGATTACATTGTTGTAGAAATGGCGAAAAAAATATTGGGTGAAAACTGGATGCAAGATTACGTTGCCAAAGCTAACCAGGGTGGTATTGAGAGGGTATTGGTTTAATGATTCCCAAAAATTTAGTTGTGCATCAGCAGTCTAAGGTTTTGGAACTCTCTTATGAGGATGGCAAGATTTATCGTTTGCCTTTTGAATTACTTAGAGTTTTATCTCCATCAGCAGAAGTGCAGGGTCATGGCCCAGGACAAGAAACCCTGCAAACTGGGAAGCGCGAGGTGGTAATTGCTAACATTGAGCCAGTTGGGCACTATGCAGTCAAGCCTAGTTTTTCAGATGGACATGACTCTGGTTTGTACTCTTGGGATTTCTTGCAATTCTTGTGTGAAAACCAAGAGCAATTATGGCAAGAGCATTTAGATAAATTAGCCGCCGCTGGTCTTGATCGAGATGCACCGATGACAACACAAGATCATGCGCACGGCCACTCCTGTGGAAGTCATTGATGAGTAAAACCCATTTTGGTTATCAAAGCGTTGATGAAACAGAGAAAGCTGGCAAGGTTGCTGAAGTATTTCATTCGGTAGCTAGTAAATATGATGTGATGAATGACCTGATGTCATTTGGTTTACATCGCATATGGAAAAAAATCACTATTGCTCGTGCGCAAGTGCGTCCAGGCCAAAAGGTATTGGATATTGCAGGAGGCACCGGTGATTTAGCGGCAGCTTTTGCAAAGGCGGCAGCGTGGGGTAAAAATCCCGATGCGCAAGTTTGGTTAAGTGATATCAACGCATCTATGTTGGGCGTTGGTCGCGACCGTTTGCTTGATCGGGGTTTGGCTCTGCCTTGTGTTCAGTTTGATGCAGAGAAAATTCCCTTTCCGGCGAACCATTTTGATGTGGTTACGGTTGCTTTCGGTTTGCGTAACATGACCCATAAAGATGTCGCTTTAGGTGAAATGTGTCGCGTTATTAAGCCAGGTGGCCGTGTTTTGGTCTTAGAGTTTTCTAAACCAGATGCATTTCTGCAGCCTGTATATGATGCCTATTCATTTAAGATTTTGCCTTGGCTCGGTGAAAAGATTGCCCAAGACTCTGAAAGCTATCGCTACTTAGCAGAATCGATTCGGATGCATCCAGACGCAGATGCCTTAAAAGAAATCATGCTGGGCGTTGGATTTGATGAGGTGGATACCCATAGAATGACTGGGGGTATCGTTGCTCTGCATATTGGTATTAAATACTAACTGTTTTGTAGTTTGAGGTGCTTAAGCAATAACTAAGTTAAGAAGTTATATAAGGGGATAAATACAATGAATAAGCATTTTTTCAAAGCAGTACTGTTAAGTCTGAGTTTGTTATTTGCTTTGGTTGGTCAGGTTGATGCTGCTCGCCTAGGCGGGGGAAGAAGTATTGGCAGGGCGCCTAGCGCACCAATGCAACGCCAGGCTGCACCGGTGCAAAAACCGGTTCAACAAGCTCAGCCTACTACTCCAGCTCCAGCACCACAGGCACCAGCACCGAGCCGTTTTGGAGGGATGGGTGGAATTTTAGGCGGTCTAGCAGCAGGTCTCGGAATTGGCTATCTCTTATCTCACTTTGGTATGGGCGAGGGCGCATCATCGCTAATTACGGGTTTGTTGATTGCTGCATTAGCGGGCTTTGTCATTATGTTTGTGATTCGAAGATTGCTGCCAGCGATGTCTGGTCCCGGACAAGCTACTAGTGCCCCCATACAGCGTGCTCCACTTGAGCAAGCTCCAAGAAGTGAGCCTGGGTTCAATCCTGCCTCTAATGCTTTTGGCGGCACAGGTACAGAGCCAGCGCCATTTAAGTCCACGCTACCACCAGGATTTGATGAATACGCATTCTTAGAAAATGCAAAGCAATATTTTGGGAATCTGCAAAAAGCTTGGGATCAAGGCGATCTTGCTGCTTTGAGGGAATTTACTACTCCTGAAATGTTTGCCACGATTCAGCAAGACTTAGCCGGCCGGACTGATGGCGCCAATCAAACGGATGTTGTCAGTATCAATGCAAAACTTTTGGGTATTGAAACAGCTGACAACACTTATTTCTGTAGTGTCCAGTTCAGTGGAATGATTCGTGAACAGCAAGGCGCTCCCGCAAATAACTTCTCTGAAATCTGGAATCTGAGTAAGCCAGTTGAGGGTCCTGGGGGCTGGGTATTGGCGGGTATTCAGCAGTTGGTTTAAGCTTGAGGTACTTTCCATTGGAAACCCGCCCTGGTGCGGGTTTTTTACACTCATGAATGCTGTTTCTTCTACACATACTGTTGCAGCTGGCGCCGCCTGTCGGGGCATTAACCATATTTTATCGAGTGAGCCGTGGGCCACGGCAGAGCTTGCACGTCATGTTGGGAAACATATTCTTTTAAAGCTGCCTGTAGGCAACCTGAGTTTTGAAATTACCCCTACCGGGTTATTGGCAGTGTCTGAAGCCTCTGAAAAAAGTGCATTAATCTTGGAAGTGTCAGCCCAAGCTTTGAGCGGGCTAGCAGGTGGTGTTGGCACATTGCGTGAGCAGGCTTTTAAGGCTGTCAAGATTACTGGCGATGCTGATTTAGCGCAATTGTTAGGACGACTTGTTGGCCAGGTTCGCTGGGAATATGAGGAAGACTTGGCGCGATGGGTGGGTGATGCACCTGCAAATTTTGCGGTGCGACAAGGTAAGAAGTTTATTTCAGCGAGTAAATCTGCTGCTAGTGACTTGTTGTCTAATGTCGTTGAGTACGTGAGTGAAGAAAGAAAAGTCTTGCTCAATCAACGAGACCTTGAAGTTCATAAAAGTGATTTAAATGAATTGCGTGATGCGGTCGATCGCATGGAAAAACGCATTCAATTACTAGTACAGAAAGTTAAATAAATCGT
>CAIOIX010000202.1 GCA_903858445.1 uncultured beta proteobacterium | reverse complement strand
GTGCCTCACTCACACGCACAGTTACGAGTGGCACCACTATCTCTTGGGGCATTGCACTACCATGGACAAAGCGAGCGCCACCGGCAAAGTGGCAACGGCTTGCGCCCTTGGGCACCCAAAAATCCAAGCTTCCCTCGGGAGTTGTACCCGCTGTAATGGCAGTATTTCCACTCCAGGCTTGTGTCGTGCTGCCAAGATCTTTTCCAATGAGGTATCGCTTTTTAGCGATCAATGTGCCAGTGGGCTTTTCATCTAAAGCAGATTTATCGGCAACATCCAGGGCAGACTCTTGGTACATAAATCCATGGTCGGCAGTTAGAAGGACGGTAGAGCCATTAAGTGTATTAATGATGAAGCTCAATACGCTTGATAATTCCTGTACCGTTTGCTCTGCTGCTTCAAATGTTTTCGTCTCTGAAGCCTGCTTATCGCCAATCATGTCTATACGATCGTGATAGACATAAACCAGTCGATAGTCACTTACGAGTTCGCGGCCCTTTTCCTTACCTAAAGACAGAAGATCCTCCGCCTTGATAGCCAAGCCACCGACAGACTTAAGGTGCTCATTGCGTTGATCAAGCGTAGCCACTGTTTGATCGTCAACCTGAACTTCAACTGCATTACCCACCTTGTAAGATAACGTCTTATGCGGTAGCAAGGCGGCCATACCTAAAGCGGTGTAACTAGGCAATACGCCTAACATTGCGGCTATGGAAGCTTTAAATCGGTTCTTACTATTTGTCTGTTGAACAAGTTGACTGGCAACTTCATAGCGCAGGGCATCTGATATGACAACAAAGATACGCTTCACATTACCCTCAAACAATGGCTCAACTGCTTGCTTGAAAAAGTTCTGCTGAGAAGTGACGTTGGGTAAAGTCCAATTCGTTAGAAGCCCATTTGGCCCTTCCACCACTTTTCCCCAGGCACTACTAATCTGTGGAATAAACCAGCCCGAATAAACATTCTCAATCGTCTCCCGCAAACCATGAAGCACAGCCCAGCCAGTAGGCTCAACCGCATCTGCAGCAGTGTGAAAGAACCGGTATAGCTGATCAAATTGAAACAATTCATCGCGGTATTGTGCAAATGCTGTTGCTCCATCAACAAAACTAAAGCCAGATGCATGGAGCGCTTTTAGGGAGAAAAAATCCACTGCAGCGGTTAACGCGTCATAGCAAGCTGCTAGCGCTTTAGTGCGCTCATTTGCACTTGCAAAGAGCGGGTTCGCCCAATGGCCATCACGACGACGGGCAATATAAGACCGAACCACATCCATATTTGCGCCACTGCTATCAATAATGCGTTTTTTGAGGTCCTGAATAATGCGTAACTCAACCTCTTCAAAGGTCATGCATTCGAGTAACTGCTCTGCCGACTGACTTGTTAGCAAACTCGTTAGATCTAGCTCTTGAGCAATAGCTTGTGCCAAAGCGTTATAACTACCAAACTGGGCAATATCCGAGCGCCATCTAGAAACAAAAACAGACGCATTTGCCGCAAGCGAGCGGTCAGGCAACATAAAGTGCGCAAGTTGTTTTGGCCCTTCGCCTTCAAGCCCCCTGAAATAATCAGTCACTAGAATTCGAACCAATAGATCGCGCAAATTTGGATTGGAATCGATGTATCCAAGTTGCTCCTGAACCAGCCTCCAAAAGG
>CAIOIX010000201.1 GCA_903858445.1 uncultured beta proteobacterium | reverse complement strand
TGTAGTCTTCACGCATCACGATGAGCTCTTCGGTGTATACTTTGACTGTTTTGCCAGCATATTTGCCAAACAACACGCGATCGCCAACTTTGACGTCTGGTGCATTCAACTTACCGCTGTCATCACGTTTGCCTGGGCCTACTGCCAAAACTTCACCTTGATCCGGTTTTTCAGCGGCAGCATCAGGGATGATGATTCCAGAGGCAGTTGTTGATTCTTGATCTAAACGTTTAATAATTACGCGATCATGTAAAGGACGCAGATTCATTCCTTCTCCTATGTAAGTAAGTGTTAACTAATTAAAATACCCATATAAATCAATGTTTTATAATCTCTCCACGCAGAGGCCAGCTAGAATTACTGCTTAGTAACTCGTTTTAGCACTCACGTGTAGGGAGTGCTGATTATATAGGTCTGATTCCTGGAATTTCAAGGGTCCCAACCCACAAATTCACGATATTTATTGTCGTCGGCAACGCAACTTGAGATTTTTGCAGAGCAACTTGAGATCTAACCGCTAAAAGCTTTAATAGTGATAGCGGCAAGCAATAATAATCAATTGGTCTTTTTCAATTGCATAGACCAAACGATGAACATCATCAATACGCCGAGACCACAAGCCCGACAAATTTTCTTTCAGGGCCTCAGGCTTTCCAATACCGGCCTCAGGGTCGCGCATAGCATCTTTAATGAGCAAATTGATTCGTTTTAGTGTCTTCTTGTCTTGAGTTTGCCAATAAAGGTAATCTGACCAGGCTGCATTTGTCCAGGCCAACTTACTTCGCATCTACTAGGACCTTAGACTTGGTTTGTCCTTTGCGATATTGTTCTAATGATCTTTCTAAATGCTTTAGGTTTGCCGGGGATTTTAAAAGGTGGAATGTTTCCATCATGCTGTTATAGGTATCTAAAGACATCACAACGGCATCTTCAGCATCTCTCCTGGAAATAATGGCTACATCGCAATCAGCCACCACCTGATCTATTACCTGCTTAAACTGATTTCTTGCGTCTGAAAAATTAATCACTCGCATTGCTGACTCCAGTACTTGTCTTGTATATCGTACAAGTTTACATGAGTTTTAACAAATAATCTCAACCTAGATTGCAGAAAACTGGAAGGATCTCAAGTTGTCTTGCAGATTTTGCCAATGTTGCCTTTGCGAGATTTTTACTAAGGGATTGATTTCTATGAAATAGTGAGTCTCAACTTCAATTACCGACGACATTTGTGCAGTGGATAGGAATTTGTAGAGGGTTTATCCTCTAAAAATGAAAGTATTATTTCATCCTTTAGCTAAAGTCCTCTATACAAGCGCTTTCTTGTTGGTGGGTGAATTTACTCAGGCCGCAGATTTAGCTTCTCCAGAAATAATCCATCAATACATACCCAAAGCGGTTGCATTTAGCCTAGAAAAGAATCAAATTCCGCAAGATGCCATTAGCATCTCCGTCTTTGAGATTAGCCAGATACGCCATGAGGGAATCGCCAAGAACATCTCCAAGACTATCCTTAATTGGCGTTCAACGCAGGCGATGAATCCTGCTTCAACTATGAAGCTAGTAACCACCCTTACTGGATTAGATGTTTTAGGTCCACAGTATCGCTGGCGTACCAAACTCTATACCGATGGATCTATATACCAAGGTGTTTTAAAGGGAAATCTCTACCTCCAAGGTAGCGGTGATCCCAAGCTCATTCCGGAAGAGTTAGCGCGAATGATGAAAGACCTTCAGAGACTAGGCATCCAGAAAATTGATGGCAATTTAGTCTTTGATCGCAGCGCTTATGCTCCTACCGTGATGGAACAGGTCTCGATTGATGGTGAAGCGCTACGTGCCTACAACGTTACGCCAGACCCCCTCCTTTATGCTTTCCGCACCCTATCTTTTCAGATGGGTAAATCACGTACTGCTGACTTTATCGATATTAGCTACACCCCTGCATTGTCTAATTTCAAGATCAGCAATGAGATGCAGCTCATTGATCGCTCCTGCGATACATGGAAAAAAGATATCCGCTTTGAGATTAGCCCGGAAAATGGAGTCACTTCTTTTGACCAGAGTATTGGCGTTAAATTTTCAGGGGTCTTCCCCAGCGAATGCAAAGGAGTTGCGTATAACGTCGTTGCCTTAGATGCTAATACCTTCTTAACTCGCGGCTTTATTGCAGCCTGGGAATTGGCTGGCGGAACTTGGGCGCAAACGCCAACCGGCAATAATGGCATCGTACCTATTACCGCTAGGCCGCTCATTCAATTTGAAGGCATTAATCTTGCCGATGATGTGCAGGATATTAATAAGTACTCAAACAATGTAATGGCAAGGCAATTGATGCTGACATTAGCCCTTGAAAAAATGGGGAAGCCAGCAACTACCGAGAATGGTGAATTAGTAATTCAGAGTTGGCTCAAAAAAATGGGTCTACAGTTTCCGGAGCTCATCATTGAGAATGGTTCAGGGCTATCTCGTAAAGAAGCCATCTCAGCACAACATATGAATGAACTTTTGATTACAGCGCGCAGGCTTTCTGTTGCTGAAACGTTTTACAGTAGCCTGCCTTTAGCGGGAACTGATGGGACGATGCGTAATCGCCTAATGACTCAATTGCAAAAATTCCTGCATCTCAAGAAAAAACCTGAGGCCCGAATTAAAACAGGCTCGCTCTCTGATGTTCGGGCGATTTCGGGTTATGTGGTTAGTAAGTCCGGAAAAATGTATGCCGTCACTTCCTTTATCAACCACCCCAATGCCTGGAAAGGCTTGGAGGCACACGATCAATTGCTGGTATGGCTACTGGAAGATGGTCCCGAACCAAAGCAGGCGCGCTGAAGTCGGTCCCTTACTCCATCCCACTCTTCGCCAGCAGGCGGCTCTGGGAACAAAATTAAATCCCAGTCCTGTTGATCTAAATCTCGTAAAAATCGATACAGGCGACTTGCAAATGCCGCACTATCACTAGGTATGGGTACTTCTTCAAAATATGCTGAAGGATGTCCATCCTCATTTAAAGAAGACTCTGAATCCCATACAGCTACAGCAACACGAGACTTAATATCAGGAAATTCACTCAGGGCATCCAAAACGCGCCCAGGTGCATAGAGTCGCAATGGCGTAGTTGGAGCGTAATGAGCCTGCAGACTTCCCGATACTCTTGGTGAGATATCGCCCTCCTTGATGTCTTCACCGGCCTGATACACCTTGATGCCTGTCTTCGCAAAGATTTCACTGGGAGTAATGGCGCCAGGTCGCAACAAGACCGCCCGGTCTCCAGAAGACAAATCGATGATGGTCGATTCAATACCGACCTCACAATCACCGCCGTCTAAAATCATTAAATCGAGCATGCCTTCAAATTCACTACGAACATCAGCAGCACTTGTTGGCGAAACCTTACCAAAACGATTGGCGGAGGGCGCTACCACCGCCCCCTTAAATTTACGCAATAGTTCTTGTGCCACAGGATGCGCTGGTGCACGAATAGCTACCGTATCTTGGCCACCCGTAATTTCATCCAAAACACTTTTATCTCTTTTAAAAACCAAGGTTAGTGGGCCAGGCCAAAATGCATTGATGATTTTCAAAGCCTCATCCGACAGATCGCGCACCCATGGGCTGACTAAAGGAGCCCAATCAATTTGGGCGACATCAAATTTTTCTGGTGCGGCCAAATGCACAATCACCGGGTGATTGGAAGGTCGACCTTTAGCAGTAAAGATTTTTCTAATCGCTTCTGGATTTCTAGCATCCGCACCTAAACCATAGACTGTCTCGGTCGGAAACGCGACTAAACCACCAGCGCGCAAGGTTTTTACTGCTTCGTTGATCACTGCAGATGCTTGCAGTGGGGTGCTATTAGAAGACATTACCTAGGGCTCAAGACCGAGTTCAATTGCAACAGCTGCACAGGCTTGACGAGCTGCACCCAAAGATTCACCTAAGCAATTGACGTGACCCATCTTCCGACCCATGCGAGGTTCAGACTTTCCATATAAGTGAAGCTTGGCATCAGGATGCGAAAGCACCTTATCCCAAGCAGGCTCTCTAGGTTTATCTTCGCTACCTTCAAACCAGAGGTCACCCAGTAAATTGAGCATTGAAACGGGGGCTAGTAAACGGGTATCACCTAGTGGCAAACGTGCCATAGCCCTGACTTGCTGTTCAAACTGACTGCTGACGCAGGCATCAATAGTGTAGTGGCCAGAATTATGCGGACGCGGAGCAATCTCATTCGCAACGATATCGCCGCTCTTGAGAACAAAGAACTCTACACACAACACCCCTACGTAATCTATCTTCCGAATCAGGGCTTTTGCTGCCCCAATAATTTTCTTTTCTTGCTCTGGCTTTAATGATGGTGCTGGCACTGTAGAGGTATGCAAAATACCATCACGATGGATATTTTGTGAAACTGGATAAGCCACCACTGCATCATCGTAGCCACGTACCACTAAGGCAGAGACTTCAAAATCTAAGTCCATACGCTTTTCAAGCACACAAGGCACGCGACCAAAGTCATTCCATGCAATCGTTAAACCTGCTACGTCATAAACTGTTGCCTGACCTTTACCGTCATACCCCATGCGGGCAGTTTTCAAAATTCCAGGAAAAAGATCAGCTGGCACATGAGCAATATCCGCATCACGCTCAATCACAAAGTGTGGCGCTGGCCCAATATTGGTTTCTACTTTCCAGGTGGCTAAGAACTTTTTCTCAGCAATACGATTTTGCGCCAAAGAAACACAGCTACTCCGCGGCGCCACAAAGACACCCAAAGACTCGAGCTCATCCAAAGCTTGCGCTGGAACATTCTCAAATTCAGTACTGACGGAGGAGCACAGTGCAGCCATCTCTTTTAGAGCGACAGAGTCGGTGTACTCTGCTTGAATACACTTTTCGGCGATAGAGCCGGCAGGACTATCGGATCCAGGATCTAAAACACAAACCTTATATCCCATTGCCTGAGCCGCCTGAGTAAACATTCGCCCTAACTGACCACCGCCTAAGATTCCTAAATACGAACCCGGCAAAATGGGTTCCATGCGATCTGCCATCTAATTAATATCCTGGCAAATTCATTGAGCGTGCAGTTTCTGATTGTTTCGCGCGGAATTCTTCTAAGCGCTTAGCCAAATCAGCGTTATGCAGGGCTAAGCCAGCAATGACATGTAAAGCTGCATTGGCTGCACCAGCCTCACCAATGGCAAACGTAGCCACCGGAATACCTTTAGGCATCTGAACAATGGAGTACAGGGAATCTTCACCACGAAGGTACTTACTAGCTACTGGCACACCGTAAATAGGAACGATGGTTTTTGAAGCAAGCATGCCAGGCAAATGAGCGGCACCACCAGCGCCAGCAATAATGGCTTGCAATCCATTGGCTTGGGCTTTTTCTGCGTACTGGAACATATCATCAGGCATACGATGGGCAGATAGTACCTTTGCTTCATGGGCAATACCGAATTGCTCTAGCATTTGAGCAGCGTGCTGCATCGTATCCCAATCGGAATTGGAACCCATCACTACTCCCACTACTGGCTTTTTGCTCATTAATTCTCCAAAAACCCTGAATTTTTTAACAGCGCTCTATTATCCCAGCCTTTTAGAGCTTTGGAAAATCAAGTCTGATTAGCTCTGAGTTAGGCGAGTTAAGGCCTCGCGATACTTTTGAGCAGTTTTTTCAATAACATCTGCCGGCAATGCTGGGGCTGGGGCTGTTTTGGCCCATAGCTTGCCATCTACCTCGGCAGTTTCAAGCCAATCACGCACAAACTGCTTGTCATAAGAAGGGGGGTTAGCGCCAACATGATAGGTTTCTGCTGGCCAGAAACGGGAAGAGTCAGCCGTCAGGATTTCGTCCATCAGCACTAATTGGCCAGCATCATCGAGGCCAAACTCAAACTTCGTATCAGCAATGATGATGCCGCGAGTCGCAGCGTATTCAGAAGCCTCTTTATAAAGCCGAATACTCACTTCACGAATTTGCTTGGCTAGCTTCTCACCAATCAGCTCAATAACTTTTTCAAAAGAAATATTTTCATCATGCTCTCCTACTTCAGCTTTAGCCGCTGGAGTAAAGATGGGCTCTGGCAACTTTTGAGCATTCTCTAAACCCGCAGGCAGGGCAATTCCGCAGACCTTACCAGTCTCTTGATAATCCTTCCAGCCGCTACCTGCTAAGTAACCGCGCACAACCGCCTCAACTAATATCGGCTTGAGACGCTTTGCTACCACTGCACGACCTTTAACTTGAAAAACTTCAGTTGGAGTAACTACGGAAGCTGGATCTATCCCGGTTAAATGATTCGGTATGACAGAAGCCAACTTCTCAAACCAAAAGTTAGCCATTTGATTGAGTACAACGCCCTTCTCTGGAATGGGCTCACCCATCACGACATCAAAAGCGGATAAACGATCAGTGGTAATCATCAACAACTTGTCATCGCCAAGCGCGTAAACATCACGCACCTTGCCCTTAGATAACAAAGGCAAAGATTGAATGGAGGTAGCGTACAAAGCAGACATATTCAACTCACTTCACGATCTGAGCTAATTTTCCGCTCTTATACAGCTCGGCCATTTTCTCTAGAGAGATAGGAATAATTTTTGATGCTTGACCTGCAGAACCAAAGGCATTAAAGCGCGCAATACAAACTTGCTTGGCAGCTTCACGTGCTGGCTTTAAATAGTCACGGGGATCAAACTTGCCCGGGTTTTCAAAGAGGTAACGACGAATCGCACCCGTCATTGCTAAACGAATATCGGTATCAATATTAATCTTACGGACACCGTTCTTAATACCTTCTTGAATTTCTTCAACAGGGACACCGTAAGTTTCTTTCATATCACCACCAAACTCACGAATCTCTGCGAGCAATTCTTGTGGAACGCTAGAAGAACCATGCATCACTAAATGCGTATTAGGAATACGCGCATGAATCTCCCTAATACGGTCAATCGCTAAAATATCGCCAGTCGGCTTTTTGGTGAACTTGTATGCGCCATGACTGGTTCCAATCGCAATCGCCAAAGCATCACACTGGGTTACCTTAACAAAGTCAGCGGCTTGCTCAACATCGGTCAACAATTGCTCACGCGTCATCTTGCCATCAGCACCATGGCCATCCTCTTTGTCACCCTGCATGGTTTCTAGAGAACCCAATACACCCAGCTCAGCCTCTACAGTAACGCCGATGGAGTGAGAAAACTTCACAACCTCTCGAGATACCTCAACGTTATATTCATAGCTAGCAACTGACTTACCATCAGCCTCAAGCGAGCCATCCATCATCACACTGGTAAAGCCACTCTTAATTGCCGCCATACAAACTGCAGGACTTTGGCCATGATCTTGATGCATAACAACTGGAATATGCGGATAGGCCTCAACAGCAGCAGAGATCAAATGGCGCAAAAATGCTTCACCAGCATACTTACGAGCTCCAGCAGATGCCTGCATGATGACTGGGGAGTTAACCTCATTTGCCGCCTCCATGATGGCGGTCACCTGCTCCAAGTTATTAACGTTAAATGCTGGCAAGCCATAACCGTTTTCTGCGGCATGATCCAAGAGTTGTCGTAAAGATACTAAAGCCATGGTGTTCTCTTAAGTCTAGGTTGTTAAATGAATAATTAAATCAGAATATTTTTTAATAAAATCGTTATTTCACGTGAATAATCTTGAGTGTATTAGTTCCGCCAGGCTCACCCATCGGCTCGCCAGAAGTTAATACAACCACATCATCTTTCTTTACCGCACCCAAGCTTTTAAGGCAAGCTTCTACCTCTTGCAAAGCGGTGTCGCGATCCTTAGTGTAATCAAGTCCAATCGGCGTGACATTGCGATAAGTACTCAAAGCACGTTGTGTGGCTAACTTTGAAGTTAATGCAAAAATCGGTAGATGAATATTGTGACGACTCATCCAGATGGGAGTTGAACCAGAGTCTGTCAATGCAGCGATCGCATTGGCATTTAAATGATGAGCAGTAAACAAAGCGCCCAAAGCAATAGTTTGATCAATTCGCGTGAATGTTTGATCCAGGAAGTCGGTATCTAGCTTTACACGATCCGATTTTTCAGCCTCAATACAAATCTCAGCCATGGCTTTAATCGTTTGCACTGGATATAGACCTGCAGCAGATTCAGCAGAAAGCATCACTGCATCAGTGCCATCCAATACTGCATTAGCTACGTCACTTACCTCTGCGCGAGTGGGAACAGGCGCATTGATCATTGACTCCATCATTTGAGTCGCAGTAATCGTAAATTTATCAGCCTTAAGCGCCAACTTAATCATGTGCTTTTGCAAAGCAGGCACAGCGGGATTGCCCACCTCAATTGCCAAATCACCACGCGCAACCATAATGCCCTCGCTCTCAGCAATAATGCTCTCCAATGCCCCAGGTATGATTGCTTCGGCGCGCTCTACCTTAGCAATCGTCTTGACTTTGCCAACACCATACTTAACACTTGCTGCATCGGCCAACTTACGGGCATATGCCATATCAGCGCCATCCTTAGGAAAGCTAATCGCCAAAAAGTCGACACCCATTGCAATCGCCGCATCTAAATCCGTAATATCTTTTTCGGTTAAAGCCGGTGCAGTTAATCCGCCGCCCGCACGATTAATACCCTTATTATTAGAGAGTGGTCCACCCTGATCTACTCGTGTAAAGATTTCTCCACCCTTCACGCTCTCGACGCGCAAAACAACAAGACCGTCATTTAACAACAAACGATCGCCCGGCTTGACATCACCCGGTAACTCTTTGTAATCAAGGCCAACACGCTCCTGGTTGCCAAGTTCGCAAGCCACGTCCAAAATAAATTGCTCACCCTCTTGAAGCAAAATTTTGCTATCGATAAACTTACCTACACGAATCTTTGGCCCCTGCAGATCAGCCATAATGCCCACTTCCTTGCCAACCTCAGCAGAGATACTGCGCACTAAATCATGCCGCACTTTGTGATCGGCAATAGTTCCGTGTGAGAAATTCATCCGCACCACATCAACGCCCGCAAGAATCATCTCACGTAAGACTTCAGGCTTTTCAGATGCCGGTCCTAAGGTTGCAATAATTTTTGTTGCTCTCAACATATTTAGTCTTTCGCTCTTTCAGCAAGCACTGCAAAGGCTGGTAAGGTTTTGCCTTCCAAGAACTCTAGAAAAGCGCCACCGCCAGTAGAGATGTAATCCACTTGATTTTCAATTCCGTACTTAGCAATGGCTGCCAAGGTATCACCACCACCTGCAATCGAAAATGCTGGAGAATGTGCAATCGCTGCTGCTAACATCTTGGTGCCACCACCAAACTGATCAATCTCAAATACACCTAGGGGGCCATTCCAAACGATTGTGCCGGCATGTGCCAGCATGATTGATAAACGTGCAGCCGTCTTTGGCCCAATATCCAAAATCATGTCATCTTCAGCAACTTGATCGGCAGCTACTCGGTTTGCACGCGCCAGGGGTGAAAGTTCATTGGCCACCACTACATCTTCCGGGATCGGCACATGAGCACCGCGCTTTTCCATGATCTCCATGATTTCGAGCGCTTCATTCACTAAATCAGGTTCAGCTAAAGACTTACCAATAGGCAGACCTTTCGCCAACATAAAAGTATTCGCAATGCCGCCGCCAACAATCAACTCGTCAACCTTATCAGCCAATGCCTTCAATATAGTTAACTTCGAGGACACCTTCGAGCCGGCAACGATCGCTACTAATGGACGTTTTGGGCTTGCCAATGCACGACTCAGGGCATCTAGCTCAGCAGCCATCAATGGACCAGCGCAAGCAATTGGGGCAAACTTCGCCACACCATTGGTGGTTGCCTCAGCACGATGCGCGGTACCAAAGGCATCATTCACATACACATCACAAAGTGCCGCAATTTTTTTAGACAGCTCGTCAGAGTTTTTTTTCTCACCCACATTCAGGCGGCAGTTCTCCAGTAAAACCAAATCCCCAGGATTAAGCTCAAAATCTCCGCTCACCCAATCACTAATCAGAGGCACCTTACGGTTAAGTAGTTCAGCAATGCGACGAGCTACCGGAGCTAAAGTATCTTCCGGCTTAAATTGCCCCTCCGTTGGACGTCCTAGGTGAGAAGTCAACATCACCGCCGCGCCAGCATCTAGGCAGATCTGAACCGCAGGCATGGAGGCCCGAATCCGGGTGTCCTCAGTAATATTGCCCGCCTCATCTTGTGGCACATTCAGGTCAGCACGGATGAAAACCCGTTTCCCTTTGAGAAGGCCGGCAGTAGCTAAATCACTCAAGCGTTTGACTTTAAATAAGGTGTCCGGCATAGGAAGTTTTCAGTGAAATAAGGCGGTTTATTGGCAATCCTCCATTCTAAATGTTCTGGCCCAGAAAGCCTCCAAAGAATCGAAATAACAGACTGCGCCGCCTGCTCTACAATGCAGTCTTGGACGCACCCCAGCCCTAGCCATAAAGCCGGCCGGTAGGTCGCCCCGATTAACCCGATTTATCAGACACAAAAGGTAGAGAAAATGTCGATGTCCGACCGCGATGGCTTTATTTGGTCCGATGGGAAGTTAGTTCCCTGGCGCGAGGCCAATATTCATGTGCTAACCCACAGTCTCCATTACGGGATGGGTGTATTTGAAGGCATTCGCGCCTACAAAACCCCCCAAGGGACAGCCATTTTCCGCCTCCCAGAGCACGTTAAGCGCTTATTTAATGGCACCAAGATCTTCCAAATGAGCATGGAATACACGCCAGAACAGATCTCCAGCGCTATTATTGAGGTAGTTAATAGCAATCAGCTCGAAGCTTGCTATATTCGCCCCATTATTTTTATTGGCTCCCAAAAACTGGGAATTTCCCCCAAGGGCAACACCATCCATATCGCGATCGCCGCTTGGGAATGGGGTGCTTATTTAGGTGAAGATGGTCTCAATAAAGGGATTCGCGTGAAAACCTCATCCTTTACCCGTCACTTTGTAAACTCCTCACTAGTGCGTGCTAAAGCCTCTGGCTACTACATTAATTCTATTTTGGCCAATCAAGAAGTGACTGCCAATGGGTATGATGAAGCCTTGTTACTCGATACAGAAGGGTATGTTTCCGAGGGTTCTGGCGAGAATATGTTCATGGTTCGTAATGGCATTGTGTACACGCCCGACCTAGCCTCTTGTCTGGATGGTATTACACGTGACTCCATCATTCAGATTGCAAAAGATCTTGGCTATGAAGTTCGTGAGAAGCGCATCACCCGCGACGAAGTCTATTCCGCTGACGAAGCTTTCTTTACAGGCACTGCTGCCGAAGTAACCCCGATTCGCGAATTAGATGACCGCATCATTGGTGATGGCACACGCGGTCCAATTACTAGCAAAATTCAAGCAACGTATTTTGATGCAGTCTACGGCAGAACAGATAAGTACAAGTCTTGGCTCACCTACGTTAAGTAATCCTCACAGTAATTAGGAACCAGAATATGACTCAAGCTCAAGTTGTAATGGTAGATGGCAAGGATTTGCCATTGCATTGTCCAACTAATAGCACTCCTGGTTGGAACTCGCATCCACGTGTTTTTCTAGACATTAGTAAAACAGGGGAGGCAAAGTGTCCCTATTGCGGCACTGATTACAAGCTCATACCTGGCACTGCGCCACAAGGGCACTAACCTTATCAGCACCCCCTAGCAATCGGGGTGCTGTATCGGGATACATTACATGCGCCGTATTCTGATCATTGCTCCTAACTGGATCGGGGATGCCGTCATGTCCCAGCCATTGCTGGCGCAACTTAAAGCTGCACATCCAAATTCACAGATTGACGTTCTAGCAAGTACTTGGGTAGCTCCAATCTATCAAGCTTGCTCTGAAGTGGATCAAGTCATTAAAGCAAATTTGGAACATAAAAAACTCCAATGGACTTTACGTAAGCAGTTAGCAAAACAACTGCAAGCCAATCATTATCAAGCTTGTTTTGTATTGCCCAATAGCCTAAAGTCGGCACTCATTCCCTGGCTTGCCAATATTCCATTTCGCATTGGCTATCAAGGCGAACTTCGCTTTGGCTTGATCAACTTTGCACTGCCAAACCCAAGCAAAATTAATCGCCCCCCCATGGTGGAACACTATTTGGCACTAGCAAGCTTGCTAGATGAAGAATCAGTAACTGGGGAAGTAGCGCAGTTATCATCAAACATACCAACACTGAATGTTTTGGAGCAAGCAAAGCAAGTCATCCTGGAAAAGCTCCATTCATCAAATATCAACCCACAGGCAATCTATGTGTTTTGTCCTGGCGCCGAGTATGGCATCACTAAACGTTGGCCTGCCGAACATTTTGCAAAACTGGCACAAGAATTAACTACCGATAACGTTAGTAACCACATCATTCTGCTTGGCAGCAAAGGTGATTACGCGTTAGCTGAAAACATCTGCCAACATGCGACCGACTTATCCAACATTCATAACTGGTGTGGCAACACCTCACTGGATGAGGCGATCGCACTAATTAGCATGAGTCGGGCCGTTGTTAGCAATGACTCTGGTCTGATGCATATTGCCGCGGCACTTAAAACGCCACAGGTAGCCATCTTTGGATCCAGCGACCCGCATCACACTCCGCCGCTTTCTCATAAAGCGCAAGTGATTTGGCTAAACCTTCCTTGTAGCCCCTGTCACAAAAGAGAGTGCCCGCTAGGTCACTTAAAGTGCTTAAAAGATATTTTGCCAGAACAAGTATTTAGTACTATCAAGACACTACATTAATTACACCCCTTATTCTTCAGAAAGCAGGCCATGTCAAAACTCGCAAGACTCTTTCATAATGCTGATGAGGTTGTAGATGCATGGAGGGATGCTTTACGACTCCGTGATGTTAAGGGTGCGCTGGATGTCTGGCTGGATGATGACTCAATTACTTGCGTGCTACCCGAGGGTCATAGACTCAGTGGTCATGCTGAAATCCGTGATGGCTTAGAACGCTTACTTGCAAAACAAGCGCTTTTTTTGGAGCCGATTGCCTGTATCAGCCACACGATCTTAGGCGCAGCCATTTACGACACCACCGAAGCAGTTCACCTCGGGCCAGATCAAATCGAAGCAGCCTTCTTTCTAAATATCACCCTCGTCTTACTTCAGGACAGTCAAGGATGGCGTATCGCTCACATGCATGCTAGCCACTCAACAGATGACACATTTGATGCACCATCCACGCCTCATGGACTGCATTAAAAACCATGGATGAGCAGGTTCTTCGCTCGCTCATCAAGTGGCCTAATGTTCCCCATTGCTTTGGCTGGCTTGCTTTAGATCGTCGTGGTCAGTGGCGTATGCGCGATGAGTTTTCGCAACAAAACAGCTTGCCTGGCAATGTCATTCAGCACACTGCCCTAAATGAATTCATTGCGCGCAACTACGCCTGCGATATAAGGGGAAGGTATTTTTTTCAAAATGGTCCACAACGAGTCTTCATCACCCTAGATGCGACGCCGTGGATTGTACGCATCATCCCAACAGACACAGAGACACGTTTATTGACCCAGTGCCAATCCTCTTTCACACCTCAAGGCGCTCTGAGTGACGAATCTGGGAATATTTACATCACCGGCTTGGTAAATCAAACTGTTTATAAAGATGTCAACCAAACAAGCGCGTCAGAAGAATTCCTGAAAAAAGAATGTATAAGTGCTGCACTGCTGCATGACCATGACTTGGATTTTTTTACTGATTTGGCCACATTACGTGAAGAAGCCTGTAGCTTTGGAGGGTCGTGGAAGTGGCATGGAGAAACGCTACCTCTAGATCCCATCCACTCTTCAGAATTAAGCCAGCACTTTGGTTTTATTAAAAAACCAAATGAATAAATAATATATGGGCTTAGCCCATTGGACCTTTTTTGGCCTGCTCTCTCAACTCCTCTTGATACTGCCTTTGCATTTCTCTTAAACGTGCATCAATTGTGGAGTTCTGATAAAAATCAGAGCCCCCAGCTGACCTAGCAATTTTAAGTTGCTCAATCGCGGCAAGCCACGAACCCTCAAGCGCATATTTTTCGCCAAGTGCGTAATGCCGCATGGGAATGTTCTTAGCCTGATCATAAGCACTCGATAACATGCTCCACCAAACAACTTCGTTCGATTGAGACTTGGTGCGTGCTTTTAACCAAGCAATTGCATCATTTGTGCGACCCAGCTTCAGATAAGCATTTACCATCGCAGCTCCAGCTGCATAAGATTGGGGATACGCTTTTAAGGTAGTCTGAGCAATTTGTAGCGCCTCTTCATTCTTGCCCTTTGCCAACGCTAACTCAGAAGCAGTGATGTCTAAAGATAGGCTTTGTCTTTGAATAGGTGAACCTGTTGCACTAGATGCATGAGCTACGCTACGCGCTTGTTGTAGATAAGTTTCAGCTTGATCAAGCTTGCCTTGACGCTGCGCAATTAACGCCAGGCCGTAGAAACCTTCCATCTGTTTTCCTGCCTGCGTCTGCTTACTTAAACTTTCAAATTGATTTTTCAGGTCATACATTCCACTGGTTGTACCTGACTGCTCCATACGCGCCCGCGCCTTAATAAAATAAAACTCAACTGCAGTAGGCACGGTTCTTGGTGCTACAGTTCGCGCCCGATCTTGCATATCGGCAATGCGATCTGTTGTTAAAGGGTGGGTTCGCACATAGGCAGGCACGCCGTTATCCATAATGCCGGTAGCTTTTTGGAGGCGCTGGAAAAAACCAGGTGCGCCATTAACGTCGTAACCACTCACATCCAAAATCTGAAAGCCCACGCGATCTGCCTCACGCTCAGCATCGCGCGAATATGACAATTGATTATTAACAGCGACCGCTTGTCCACCTGTGATCAAACCCGAAGCTGCCGATGGGTTACGAGAGGCAGCAAGCGCCCCCAATATAATTCCCGCTAGTGCAATCATGGTGTTCATGCCCTGCTTATCCATTTGACGGGCAAGGTGGCGTTGTAGTACATGACCTGTTTCATGGCCCATTACGGATGCCACTTCAGAGTCTGATTCCGCGCTCACAATTAAACCTGTATGAAACCCAATAAAACCACCAGGCAAAGCAAATGCATTAATGCTACTGTCTTTAACGGCAAATACTTCAAAGTTATAAGCGCCGCTTCCTTGCTCATTGGCGCCACCCAATTGTGCTTTTTTGGCAGCTTGCAATAAACGACGCTCCATCTGGTTTAAAAAATCATAGATAGGCAGATCATTGGAATAGTCTGAATCTGGTCGAATTTGACGCATGATCATTTCACCGTATCGACGCTCATCCACCCGACTTAATGCATCACCACCTGGATCACCCATATCTGGCAACACAATAATTGGCTGACTTGGTAAGGCATTGCGGTTGGGCAAGTTAGCAGAGCGAGCTTCTGGGGACTGCATTGCTCTACCAATGTTTTGCAGGGCTGCAGAGTCTCCTTGTACAGATACGTCGCCAGCAACTACTGGGGTAGCAGAAGCAGCAAAAGCTGGACCAATTCCTGAGCAAGCAAGCGCGAAAATAAGCTGATACGCCAAAATACGCTTAAATATCGGGGGGCGAGATACAGTCAAATCCATTGTCCTTATTACTTCCATCCCTATATGGTAAAACTTATCCCATGAACAAACTAACTCATTTTGATCCCAGTGGCCAAGCCCATATGGTCAATGTTGGCGACAAACCCAATACCCACCGCATTGCTATCGCTACAGGCAAGATTTTGATGCTCCCAGAAACTTTTAACATGGTCGAGTCCGGAACCCACAAAAAAGGGGATGTCCTTGGTATTGCCCGAATCGCGGGAATCCAGGCCTCAAAACGAACTTCAGACCTAATTCCGCTATGTCACCCTCTTGCCCTTACCCACGTTAGCCTAGTATTTCAGCTCAATAAAGAAAATAGCAGCATTAGCTGCCAAGTCAGAGCGGAAACTACTGGTCCCACCGGTGTAGAAATGGAAGCCCTCACCGCAGTCCAGGTCGCCCTCCTCACAATCTACGATATGTGCAAAGCAGTAGACCGTGGCATGGTGATGAGTGATGTGAAGTTGCTTGAGAAGAGCGGCGGCAAGTCTGGGGAATGGAAGGCAGGTTAAATCCCCCTCTTTATAAGTACAAAGCCACCTAGGTGGCTTTGGTATTTTCTTTGTTGATGGATTGATTACTTGGCAATCCTGCACTCAGCTGGCTGTAGCTGAGGCAAGAGATTGGTTTTAGTAGACCTACAAGACCAGCCACCAGCCCAGATTAAGCCCTCAGGCTTAGATAAATTAAGCGGCTTAGGTAGATTTTCATCGGGTTCATTTGTTGGTACAAGGTGCAATGTATTTTTACCTTCGGGCGCCACACTGATTTGGTAATCAATCGTAATGACCCCTGAAGGGCCGACTTCGATTAACTTTACACTTCGGGTTGGCGCAAAAGTAAATGCACCACTAGTAGCCTCATCCATCTGAACGGCGCCTCGACTTGCAAAGGCTTCGGTAACCGCCAACTTTGCGCTTGAGGATAGATTCATACCCTCAACAACTCGGCTCCGTGTAATGTAATCCTGATACTGAGAAACAGCAAGCGCTACCAAAATTCCGATGATAGCCACTGCTACCATCACCTCAATTAATGTGAAGCCAGCGTTCTGATTGTCTTGCTGCTCTTGTTTTTGCTTTAAATTAGTTTGCGAAATTTTCATTCCTAGCTCCCGAGGGTTAAAACTCCCTATTCCAGTCTATACCTCTATTGCTCAAGAGACCAAGGCCCAAGAAAAAGCCGGCTTTAGAGGCAAGCCGTTAACAATATAAGTTGAAGGCTCTCAAGGAAGGGGAAAGAAAAAGGGCCCGAAGGCCCTCCCCTTGAGACCCTATAAAGGACCTCGCTGCGAGGTTCTGTTACCCCTGCTGATGTGCGGGACCTATTTCTAGGCAGCTAGTCCGTATACTCACTCGCTCTCGAACTGTCTTTCATGGATTGTAAAGCTCATACAAAAAAATATGTAGGTCCAAACGCTGACATATATTATGAATAAAGGGTTGTAGAGCTTTGGATGCTACACATAGCGGTGATGGTCCCATTTTGTCGTCTGCAACTGAAGTCGAGACCCACGATTCCAAATAAATCAGTGGGTTATAAATAATCTCGCAAAGGCTATTTCAACCAAATCTATAGCCCAATTTGAGATTCCGATTTTCTGCAATATAAGTCGACATATTTCAGCTTTTACAAAGGGTGGGATATATACAAATTATATTATTTTTTATATATGTGATGTACTATATGTATAGTTTTTACAATTTTCTATATATATCATATAAAATGACCTCCTTAACCAATCTACAGACACTAAATCCAGCACGTTTTGATCGATCTGATGTTCTCAAAAAGCTGGCATCAGCAAGTCGCGCTCTTGCCGAGCTCAAAGGTCTGGTTAAAACCATCCCAAATCAGGGCATCTTGATCGGAATCATAGGGCTGCAGGAGGCAAAGTTTAGCTCTGAAATTGAAAATATTGTCACGACGAACGATGAGCTGTTTAGCGGAGAAATTTCCACTGAGGCCTTAATCAATTCAGCAACTAAAGAAGTCCTCCGATATAGCAAGGCATTGCATCTTGGTCTAGATCTAGTTCAGAGCACGGGACTCATTACTAACAATCACATTATTGCAATTCAGTCAGCCCTAGAGCAGAACAATGCAGGCTTTCGAGTTCTGCCTGGAACAGCGCTTAAGGATGGTGCCGGTCGAGTTATTTACATGCCGCCACAAGATCCACGTGAGATCATTTCGCTGATGAGCTCGCTGGAACAATTTATAAATGATTCCAGCTTATTTGAAGTGGATCCATTAATAAAGATGGCGCTAATTCATTATCAGTTCGAGAGTATTCACCCCTTTTATGATGGTAACGGGCGAACTGGGCGAATCATTAATGTGCTGTATTTGGTAATGGAGGGGTTATTAGATAACCCAGTTGTTTACCTTAGCGGTTATATCGTCCGAAATAAATCTACCTACTATGAGCTTTTGCAGTCGGCCAGAAAAGATGATGCGTGGGAGGATTGGGTTCTCTATATGCTCGATGCGGTTGAGAAAAGCTCAATTGATGCGATCGTAATGGTGCAAAGAATAAAAGAAGCAATGCGGGACTATAAACTGCGCATCCGACAAGAATTTAAGTTCTATAGCCAAGACTTGATTGAGGCTCTATTTAGGCAGCCTTACACCAAGATTGAGTTAATTGAACGGTCCCTAAAGGTCTCCCGCCTTACGGCTACCAGCTATCTCAATGCTCTAGTCGAGGCGGGATTTTTGGAGAGGGAAAAGCGAGGGCGGGGCTACTATTACATCAATAAAGCTTTAAGGGACATTGCAATTGGAAAGTAGGCAGAGGGCCATCTATCACTCAGCGGTCGAGTCTCAAGTTGCGTTGCGGACGACACATTTATCTGGCGATGATTCCAATGCACTCATTATTTCTACTTACATTGTTAACGGCTTGCTTTAGAGGCCGGCTTTTTCTTATTTCATTACTTTTAGAGATTGTCTTTATGTAGCCTCTTTTTTAACATTCTTTTTCTTTAGGTAAGTTCCCACCAAAAGAACAATCGCAACACCAATACCTTCAAAGATCATGTGCGCATCTTCCATAGCTGCTTGCATAGATTCTCTAATCGCTGGATCTTCTACCAACATGCCGCCCGCCAAGAGGCCCAATAGGCCAGCGCCTAAGGTGATGATGATTGGGAATCGATCCATCACTTTCAATAACAAAGAGCTGCCAAAAATAATCAGAGGGATGGATAGACCTAAGCCAACAATCAATAAAATCAAACGGGTTTCTTCTGGGCCCTTTTGAGCTGCAGCAGCAACCGCAATGACGTTATCTAGACTCATTACCAGGTCAGCAACCAAAATAGTACGAATAGCCCCCCAGATATTGGAATGACCGTGCATATCCTCTTCTCCACCACTATCGGCGAGCAATTGGACGCCGATATAAAGCAGTAAAAGAGCGCCAACAATTTTTAGATAAGGAAGTGTTAGCAACTGGACAGCAGTCACCGTTAGAATTACGCGCAAAATAATCGCGGCAGCACTACCCCAGAAAATGGCTTTCTTCTGCTGACTCGGCTCCAAGTTACGTGACGCTAATGCAATTACGACTGCGTTATCGCCAGATAACAAAATATTGGCAACGATGATTGAGAGTAAAGCCGCCCAGAAGGCTGTGCCAGAAAATATTGAAAAATCCATATCGTCTCCTACTTTTTTATGTTTTAACTACTAGGCTATACAAAAGGGCGCTGAACTTTCAACGCCCTTTTTTGATTACAACATTGCTTTTAATAAGGCAGCCATTTCAGATGGGTTTCTTGTTACCGTGAAACCACACTCTTCCATAACGGCTAGCTTAGCATCAGCAGTATCAGCTCCACCAGAAATCAACGCGCCAGCATGGCCCATCCGCTTGCCAGCAGGTGCTGTGACACCAGCAATAAAGCCGACTACTGGCTTCTTCATATTATCTTTACACCAACGGGCTGCTTCGGCTTCGTCTGGTCCGCCAATTTCACCAATCATGATGACAGCATCAGTTTCTGGATCATCATTAAACATCTTCATGACATCGATGTGCTTCAAACCATTGATCGGATCACCCCCAATACCAACTGCAGTGGATTGGCCTAGGCCAATTGCAGTCAATTGACCAACCGCCTCATAAGTCAAAGTACCGGAACGTCTAACAACGCCAATACGGCCTTTCCTATGAATATGAACAGGCATGATACCGATCTTGATTTCGTCTGGAGTGATGATGCCTGGGCAGTTAGGACC
>CAIOIX010000200.1 GCA_903858445.1 uncultured beta proteobacterium | reverse complement strand
TGGGATGCATACTTGCTCTTTAAGACAGCGAGCTCCTTATCGGTAGCATGCAAAATATCCTCTGTGACCCAGAGGCCACGACGCCTAGCGATCGCCATTAGCTCCAACCAAAGAACCTCCTTATCGTCTAGCAATGCTTTCATGGGAAGCAGTCTAGTAGATGAGCTGGTTTTAAGGCGATTCTCCCGCCACCACTGAACAGACAAGCGATTCATTACCCCGTTTAAAAAGGATACGTGTGAGCTAGATAATTTAGTAACCTCACTCCGACGTAGGCCCAATCGATAGGAAAGGGTCATAACCATGATGCAAATATTGCGAAACTCAAGGGGTATATCTAACTTTGAGTAAAGAGTTTCTCGCGCTAGTTGGAATTCAGCTTGACTAATGTACTCACTGTCGACCTTGGCTAACTTAGAGCGTTTTTTAATAGGGATAAATTGGTTTGCCTCAATATACCCAATGGAGATTAAATATTCGTGAAATGAATTCCAAGCAGAGCGCAAAATAGCTTGATTGGTTTTATTGTATTGAGATTCAATTTCTAGATCCTCGTAATCCTCAAGCCGAGTATCGGCATCGAGGTCTTTAAAATCGGCGTAGAGTTCATACATATTAACCATGGGTGGCAAAAGTGCTTTTGGAAACGCTAGCGATGCCACATTGATCTGGGTGGCATTTTTAATTAGAAACTGCATCCACCGCGAAAGTAGGACAAGGAGAGACTCTTCGCCAAGTTCTAATTCCAATTCTGTTGCTAGCATTTCTAAGTTCGAAATGGCATCTAGGGCTTCATCAAGGCGATTGGCTGCAAATTGATCAATAATTTCTAAGCAGGATTTTGCCCAATGGGTTTGATTGGCGATGGTCTTTTTTATATTAGATTCAGATTCCTTGCTAAAGGTGGGCTCACGCACTTTCTGATCCGGGGGAGTCATCCCTTTGTTGATAACCTCAATACTTGCCAAGCGCTCTAAACTGGGAAAGCCCAAGTCTTTGCTTTCAAAATGACCCTGTTGATAATGCCAGGCGAAGGCGGGCAAAATGCGGCTGTGATAGGCTTTGCTTGCGCTAATAAGTGAGGATGTGTTTTTATAATAATCTAGCGCATTTTTAAGAAGTTGGATTTGCCCTCCGTTCAAAGACGATTTAGAGGATGCGCTTTGATTAATTAAGGTAGATTTCCAGCTTGCAATAAAAAGTTGTATGCAGTAGCTATTAAATTGCGAGCCTTGAGGTTGAAAATTCCAGTTTTTTCTCTGCTTTTTGTATATAGATGCGGATAGGGGGTCAGGTATCCACCGCTGTGTTTCGTGTTGCCCTGATTGCAGCGCATCCATATCGTATACATTCACTAATTTCAGACTGCTATCCATTGGCAGCAGAAGGCTACTGAAAGGGGCGTCGAGTTTTTTCTTTAATAGACTCATATGCGCGATCATTTGGAGTTTCTGGTAGCTCACCCCTGACAAGCAAGCTACAAAGAATAGGTAGCCTCCAAATTGCTCCTGTGCAGATAATTTTGGCCAGGCAATAGCTGGTAAGTGACCCACTTCAAAAGCTTTGAGAATATGCATCAAGTGAAGATGGCCATCCTGGTCTTCCTGGGCATAGATATTGGGTTCTGGAACGGTAATGCGAATAGTTGCTTGCTTATTGATGTCCACGCAGGCCATTTTCCCGTAATCTCGGCACCACTGATTACTGAGATTAAATAACCAGGTGATCCCATCACGATTAACGGAGGCTTGGGTTTTTAGGCGAGAAAGAAGTTTCTGCATGAGCTGCAAATAAAAATTTTGCAGTAGCGAAATCTGATCGGATGACTGGGAATTTCGTAGCGGCAATAAAGCGCCTCGATATTGCAATAAACCCAATCCCCATGATGTCGCTAAGCTTGCTCCATTTTCAATAAATTCAGCTACTAAGACCTGCGCCAATGTTTTTCTGACGTAATCATGGATATCTTTAGCGCTACTAAAGTCAGATAATTGAGTCAGGATAGCTGGTGGGGTTGCAGATTCAATACGAGCTATAAGCTCAAGGTCTTGGTTGTGATCTACAAGAATGTTTAATTCAGATTTGAGTATCTGAGCAGGTGTTTGCTCTATTAATGTGGGGGGCATGATTCTTATGCCACCCTTGTTTTAATCGAATTAAGAGAAAAACTAGGCATCTTAAAAGGAATGGCCTTAAAGCCGAGACTAGTAATAACTTCACGCAAAGGCCCCTCCATTCTCTTAATGTAAGAAAGGGGTGATGCAGCGCTAAACAGATGATAGGGTGCTGTTCCGTGAGTCCAATGCCCAAGCCAATACTCAACATCTTTTACGCTGACAGGGATGGGGAGGGATCGAAGTAAGCTTGAGTTGAGTTTGCGATAAAAGTTTGCCTCTACTTTGAGGTTCCCTCTAATCTGCTTGGAAAAATAGCGGGATTCCAATGGCTGAATTCTAAAGTGTTGGCTACTACGCTCATCAGGTTCAAGAAAAATCAAGATTGCAGAAGTAGGCGCCTTATTTTGAACATCTTGCTGCGCTGACCAGGAGATCAAATGAGAAACAGTCTCGGCATAGCGCTGCATTTCTTCTCGTAAAGGCTCAGAGACCCAGGCAAGTCGAAATTTATCTCCTTCTTCGTTCGATTTGTCTTTAAGTTTGATCAAATTATGTAAAGGATCAATGCGAGTAACATCTGCAAAAGGCGTGTGATGTGGGCGATGCGAGGTTTCCATGCAAAACCAGAGTGCCATGTAGAGGCTATAGCTATTAAAGGCAGCTATAAATTGCGTGACATCACCTTCAGAATCGATGGTTAGTGGGTTTAATTTAACGTCACTAATTAATTTTTGAATAAATGCACGCACTGGCTTAATCTTGACTAAGCCGGTAGCCCCAATCGTATCGTTACTAATTCCAGGCAATTGATGGCGATCTTCTTGATAGAAGAGCGCGGTTCGTGAAGAGAGGTGATATTGAATGCCCCAATCACTGAACTTAGGTTTTTTCCATAAGAGAGTGGTGAAGTAATGTGTTGCGGGCGTACTTGTTGAGGGAAGATTCCAGTCTAAGTTATCTACTAGGGCGGGTTCAAATCCCGCTTGAACAAGATAATGGGTTCCATACTCCCGCATACTTCCTAGGCTGATATTTCTTTTTCCTTTAGTTAGAATAATTCCATCGTTGAGTTCTCGATTAAATTGTTTGAGTAATTCTCGGCATTGCTTTCGAATAGTATTTTTTTCATCTATTGTAAAAACAGGGGTCAGACTCTTATCTCCTAGTGTGGCGCACTTATTAATTAATGCCTGTGCTATGCCAGACTGATCGGCAAATGCCAAGGTACTCAAGTGGGGAGCGTACTCATCTGAAGATGCGATATCAGCATGTTTTTTGAGGGCTGGTAAAGGAATTGGATATACCCAGGCTGCAAATGAGAGGAGCTCTCTGGAGCTGGGATTGTTATGAGAGGCGCCTTTAGAAGGTGGTTGAGAATCAACCTGATCCTGATGAATAGTGCATATGCGAAGTGGCTCATTTTTGCCTTGACGAGACTTCACACCCTCGAACCTAAAGTAACTTTTTCCACGGAGCCACTGATACTCTTGCGCGGGCCCCATTTCTACATTAAGTGCCATTTCCAAATCAATGGCTAAAATAATGATCATTAGCAGGACCATGGGTGCCCAACCCTCTTTGCTACGAAGAAATTCCATGAGGCTAGCCATTTCTTCATCAGTGCAATTGCTTTGCATCCACGAAAGTCGCTGATTTTGGGTGGCCAACAAGAGTTGAGTATGGCTAGTATGTTTTTCTAGCTTGAGCTCTGAAGCCGCTCCATCCTCGATGAATAAGACTTCAATGCTCACTTCTCCCATGCTATCTTCTAATGGGTGCTCACCTAGATCCTCCAGTTCTGCGTCGCGTTCCGGGCTAATACTGACATCCTCTAGTCGAAAGACTTGGATGGGATTTCCATAGACATCCTCTTCTGGTTCTATTTCTACAGGCGGTAGAAACCAGGGGTGATCCTCTCGTACAGGGCCATCTTCTTGAACAGGGATACCCTTTCTTTCGCTTAAGCCTCCCCCACTGCGACGCATTTCAGAAAAAAATTGAATGAGGAGCTTGAGATCGATTAACTCTTTGCCTACTGGATCTTTTAAAAGTGGGTTGAGTAATAGTAAGGTACAGGCGCGTAGAAATTGACCATAGGGACGGGCTGTCAATTTTTCGAGAAGTTCGCGTCTTTTCAACGGATAGAAAAGCCAGTTTTTGCTTGCATTTCGGATTAAGCGTTCCATATCCTTTAGTTTCGAGTGATCTGGCGTGGATCCTATTACTTGCAATAAAAATCCATAGGGATTTTGGTAGGCGATGTCACGATCGATATAGCCTTGATTGCGATTCCGATTCCGATTAATTGGAAGTTGTCGGCGCTCATTTGCGCAGCAGTAAAAGTGGCTTAGAAAAATTGCATAGGATAGATCTGTGCCGATATGGGGATTACTTGATCCAGTGATTGGAGATGCAGAAATGAGCCTCTTTTGCTTGTTAAACAGAATGGAATACAAGGGATAGGTAGATGAGCTCTTGCCGAATAGCGGGTTATCGTTATCGTCACATTCTTGACTGCTATTGAGATTTTGATTGGATTTTGTTAGATGGAACTGTGGAAATAATTCTCCGATGGATTCTTGTGGGTAATGCTCTTCAATGAGAGCTTCTATTCTTTTTGCCGTTCTTAATAGACTGCCAAAGGGAATATCCCCTTCCTTTAATTTATATTGAGGTTCACAAAGGGCTTTTTGGATGCACTCAATACTTTGGACGCAATTTTTCCAAGCGCGAAAGTCAATTGAGGGCTTGAGAAAAAACAATAATTGGCGAAGTGCAAAATCAGGCTCGTGAATTTGAAGTGCTTCCCGGGCACTGTAAAAGTCCTTATGAATCGATAAATTAGGTCCAGGCCAAGGCCTGGTCATAAATTCGTCAAATTCTCTACCGGGAAACATCAACTCATAGATCATTTTCAGTTCTTTGGATTGGGCATAGTAACTGCAATTTAATTTACTCACGTGCATTGGCACGGTTTTGCGCCGCTCTTGTGTCCTGAAATTGCTTGATGGACATTCTCAGGAGTTGAGCAAATTGGGCATCAGTAGGCCGTTTGTCAAAGCAATCATGCAAACGACCAGCATCCCATTCCTGATGAGCAATGTTATCAGCGAGATAGTTGCTTCCTAACTGAGCACTGGCATAAAGGTGTGCTAGATCAGCATCGCTGCATCTCTCAACCAATAAACAGTTAATTTTCTCATGAGGGCTTGCGAGGGAAACTTCCCTGAGTAGATGGATAAGACCATAGCTTGCTACGAGCCCATACAAAGACAATTTTTTATCGATACAAGTGACGGTAGGGGGATTTAATTGCAATATATCGAGGGCAAAATTGTTATTTACGACTAATGAAAACTGGTTTATGTCATCACGAAGAAAACCATTGATTGCCCGTTTTTCTAGTAGAGCTTGCTTGGTTTTTCTAACGATTGTAGGGTCCAGAATAATTTGATTGGGAGTAAGTTCAATAAAAGTAATTACTTTTGAAAAAAATTTTTGCGTGGCGATAATGTTTTTGGGCTGCATAATTTATTCCTCTTTTTATGTTTATGTGCCAATGCTACTCTTAAAATAAAATCGATGTAAGCCTTTATTTACAAGGGTTTCATCGATGTGAGATAAAAATACACACAATGCGTGCAGGAAATAAATATCTCTTGATTTATAAATGCAAGTCACTCTTTGGATTTTATTATTGGCGTATTTTTACTAAAGCATGAGCAGTAAGGCGCTGTTGCTTATTTCGAAAATAACGCCGTAGAGATTCATAAATTTCTATTGATTTATTGTTGTCGGTTAATAAATATTTTGAAGTGTTGTTTAAGTGAGGATATTTTTTTTTAAATAAATAATTTTCCCCCTATCTATGTGTTTTCAAAAACCGTGTACACGCTCTTAGCAGAGACTTTTGTCTATTTGTCCAATGGATTGTGACTACCTAATTTCATTTAATTGATTCAAAGCTCGGCTTAAATAATGGTTTTAGACTAAGTGGGCACCAGTTTGTTCTCAAATTATGGGCTTTAAGTTAAGCTTAACCGCTACTCCATTTTAAAAAATACTTCCTAAATTACTTGTTAACTGTTAACTTACACGCTACACTATGGTCAATGATTAAATCATTCAAGCATAAAGGCCTAGAAATCTTCTTCCTCACAGGAAGTAAGGAGGGGATTCAAGCTCACCACGCGAAGAAGTTACAAATACTGTTAACAGCTTTAAGCAATGCACAGGTTGAAAGTGATATGAGGGCTCCAGCCTGGAACCTTTATCCACTATCTGGCAACCTAGATAAGCATTGGTCGGTATCGGTTAACGGTAATTGGCGAATGACATTCAGATTTGAAGGTAAAGATGCTATTTTGGTCAATTATCAGGATTACCACTAAGGGGAATGAATATGGGGGATATGCATAATCCGGTGCATCCTAGCGAAGTATTGCGGGAATGGATGCCCGAAAATTTAACAGTGACGGATGCTGCTGAGCAATTGAAAGTCTCACGCCCCACCTTATCCAAGATCTTGAACGGAAGGGCGGGAATCTCTGCGGATATGGCTTTGAGGCTATCCGCTTGGCTTGGCACTTCGCCAGACCTATGGCTTGGTATGCAGTTGCAATGGGACCTATGGCAAGCCAAGAAAGGCCGCATTCCAAAGATTAAGCGTTTAGTAGTGAGTAGCAAAGAGGCCTGAAGCATTGCTGCCGCTCTTTCTTATGGGGCGATATACATGTCATCGTTAAATTATCGTGAATGGGATATATTTATTAATGAGCGCTTAAAGCGCGCGGTGACATATGCAATGGCTACTACATATGCTTTGTGCCAGCGTTCACCATGGCTTAGCAAACTATTGGTTTGCTAAATGAGATCTGAATATCAATAATGAGTTCATAATTTAGTGATTTAGGCTGCTACGCTATCTGAGGGCCACCTCTAGTCCCGTTTATCCTCCCATAAAATAGCTAAATTACGACAATATGGCTATATTATTAGCTATAAAGCGACATTTAAGCATATTTTTAATTAAATCTAAGCTGATTTGCGACAATATGAAGGGCATATATTTTTAGTAATAATAGCTATTAAACGACAATATTGTTAAAATAATAGCTGTAAAACGACATAAAGTGATTGAAATGGAAAACAAAGCTAAAAAGCGACAAGAAGTTGTTGATTTGATATTCGCTTCAACATCCGATAAGTCGCTAGCACGTCAATTGCAGCGTAAAGCGGCTCGGGGAGAATTGCAGCGCCTAGGGGCTGGCATATATATTCCAGCAGAAATCTCTCAGGAAGAAGTCGCCTCCTTAGTTAGGCGAAATTGGCAGAAAATTGCTGCTAAAGTGGCTCCCGAAGCTGTGGTCTCGCATAAGAGTGCCATTAAAAGCGGCATTCACAATGAGGACATCATCACCCTTAGTCATCCCACTATATATAACAAGCAGATACGATTTCCCGGATTGAGTTTTGCCATGATTAAGGGGCCAAGTTTTTTGCAGGGCGATATGAGACTGCCGGAGCACTCCTTATTCTGGGCATCACGACCAAGAGCAATATTGGAAAATCTTGGAAAAAAATCGATTAGCCGTATGGGACGTGATGAAATTGAAAATTTACTCATTGATATTCTCAATGCATCGGGCGAAGTTAAGTTGAGCGAAATTCGTGATTCAGCAAAAATGCTTGCTCCATTGATGGGTAAGGAAAAGGAGCTGACAACTCTACAGACACTCATTGGGGCTTTGCTGGGAACGCATGCCCGCGGTCAATTAAAAACTAAACAAGGTCAACTTGTTGCTTTGGGTAAGCCAGCCGATAAAATTCAGCAAGAACGCATGGAAATATTGGCCGCCCACCTACGGACGGCATTATTACCAGCAATAAAAGACATTGCTTCAAGTGGGATGGCCAAAATCCATTCCGCCTTTATCGAATCCTATTTCTCAAATTATGTTGAAGGGACTAAGTTTGATATTCATGAGGCCGAAGAAATAGCCCTCAGGGATAAAATTATTCCCTCTAGGCCAAAAGACTCTCATGACGTACTGGGCGTGTTTCGTTTGGCTCTTAATTCGCCCACTCGTAATGCCCCGCCCCCACCGGGAGAGGAATTTTTAAATAGTCTCAAGCAATGGCATGAGCAAATGCTGCAACGAAGGCCCGAGGTAAACCCTGGTGAATTGAAGAGCCAGGTCAATTATGCAGGCACTACTAAATTTGTTGAGCCTGCGATGGTGCGGGGGACTTTTGAAGTATGTTCCGCAATTGCATTATCAATTCCAGAAGGGCTAGCTCGAGCTATATTTTATGGATTCCTTATTTCAGATATTCACCCCTTTGAGGATGGTAACGGACGTATTTCAAGGTTGATGATGAACGCTGAATTATCAAGAGTGGGGCTTTGTCGGGTCATCATTCCGACCCTATTTCATCTTCAGTATGTTGATTGTGCAAAGCAACTAACCCGACATAACGATCCAGTGGGATATATAAAAACCATTGCACTGATGGCGCACTGGACTGCGCAGTTTAACTATGCAGATCTGCCAGAGCTCATTTCCAATTTAACCAAGACAAATGCGTTTGAGGAGTCGCCAATTCGGTTTAAGCTATTGAATGCAGATGGATCAAGTATTCAGGCAGTCGATTGAAAGTTGCTGCAATCTAAGTCGATGGAATTGCTTTGGTGGCGAAGGCGGTTCTTCTCATACGGAAGACCATATCACCCTCGTTTAGATTTCCAAGATCAGACGTTGCTTCAAAATTAATTACCAAATAATTGATCCCCAATTTTTTTGGTTCGTTGCTAATTTTGCCTTCGAAATAATTAAGTTTTTTTCGGAATTTGATAGCAAATCGGAAAGTATATTATTAGAGTTTGCTGGGTCTACTACCCTTTTAAACAAAGGGTTATTCTCATCCTTTGCTAATTCTTGTAATGCAAATAAAAAGTTATCACTCAAACTTTCGCTTGCTAGAGATTTATTAAGTAATATTTCATTAATTAATAGAAATTCGAGATAAATTGATGGCATATCTAGATGATTCAGCTCCCTCCAAATTTTCAACAATTTAACTTCATTGGTTCTTCCCGATTGACCAACCTCGTTGATATGTTTTTGAATGTTGGTTTGCTTTCTAGTTCCTGTTTTGGATGAGTAAAGATTGTGATAATTGGTATTTACTGCCAGTTTTTTTGCAGGGGTAATGTCTATTTCTAGGGAGTTGATCTTTATTCTTACTGATACATTTTGCTTTCTTATTTCAGCATTCGGGTAATGAGTTTTTAGTGTTACGTAAAGGGATTCATAAGTTGCTTTTAGGCTACCTCCTTCAGCCCCATCATTGCAGGCGCTAGTCAGTGAGATAAGGTAATCAACATCAGAGGCCAGAGAAATTGCCGTCCCTTTTGCCCTTGACCCCGAGTCCAATACTCCTAAGTGACAAGTATTTGCCCAAGCAACTAGGTTTGTCTTTAGGTGCAGTATGGTTGAGATGTGGGTTGAAAGGTCTGCGGGCTTATATTTCAACAACACTTGGTTCAAATATTCATTTGCAGTCATAACTTGTAGTGATCATAGAGTTTAGGATGTCATTAAGCAGTCTGCCTTTAAAATTCACCACGATAGTGTTGGGTTTATTCGCAACTCTTTTTATAATATGGTCTGGAATCCGCTCAGTAGGAGCATAGATAAGAACTGCCACCTGATGGTTCTTTTCAATACCTAAGATTTCATCTAGCTTATCTTTCATTGAATTCCAGTCAATGAGAAATAGCGTTCTATTTTTTGCTTTTGATATATTATTTTCTCTGATTTGAATAATATTTTTTTTCTTAAATATTTTTGAATCGACCAATAATTCTGTCAACTCATTGAGTGATTTTTCATCCCCAAAGATTGCTATCTCTCTTTGCCATAGAGCATAACCAAGCCTGATAATTGATGGCGATATGCCAAGCACCCAACAGGTAATGGCATAAAGCATCCCCAAGACGGACAGTGTGGCGGTAATACCCCCGGTTACTATAAAAAAGGGTGAGTCAAAAAAATCTTTAATAATGGTCAAATATTCCATAATTTGCCTGCAGGTAACTTTTTAATTAATGTTTTTATTTATAACAAGTTTAAGTTCTTAACTGGATATATGTTGGGGTAAACATCTAGGCCCAATTGTCACTTATTAAGTTATAAATAGTAGAGGTATTTTTAACTTAGGAGTGAATATGGCCATAAAGAAATCAGCAAATGAATCAACCTCAAAGAATGTCGCTTCAATTGCTAGCAAGCTTCTGAAGGGCCCCAAGACGCCCACTAAGGTTAAATCAGTGGCGGCATCTGCACTAACCCAGGCCCAAAATAAGAAAAACGTAAAAGTTAAAAAGTAGCAGAAATTAGGAAATTGCCATTCACCTGCTCAGTTTAATGAGGGGCCGAGACTTTGGGTAAATCATTCAAACCCTTGAGCAAGGGATGCATCCACGCTGGCAGGCGAGATAAGTCTTTCTTAAGATCCCTTTGAATCATTGCCCCTGTCTTGGGGTCGTTAAAAATCTTGGACAAAGTGGCTTTGATGTCCGCTTGCGCTGCGGGGTCCTTTTGCTGAATGCCATCTTTGAGCCAATGCAGTGCTTGAACTACTCGCATTGCAGGACGGTCGGCCCATAGGAGTTTGCTAGGTGAGGCCAGCTTAAATTGAATAGTAAGGTTACCAATTTGAATCGGTTTGATACGTGCATCGGTATGCACAATCACTTTGCCTGGTACTGCATTGGTGAGCCCTAAATCATTGGCGGCGGTCATGCCGTCAATCAGTATGCGAGCACTGTCGCGCCGTGCAATAGCCCAAATCACCTGCTGATAGTTTGGCTGAGTTGGCTTTCCGGTAAGCGGATTGGCTCGTGGACGGTCATATAGGCCGTGATCAATGCGGCGCAAATCACCTTTATTGGTCAGGCGTTGCAACGTTTTATCAACGGCACTACGGCTACCGAGGTCAAGAAAGTCCCTAGCCGTCCAAACCTTATCGGCTTGACTTTGGCTAATGCGCCGAGCAATCAGCGTATGAAGAGGGGTTTTGGGGCTTACTAGGGCGTTAATAGTCCTTAAATTATATACAAATATCGGACAAATACAATATAAATAAATTAACAAATTACTATATAAAACATAGGTTTATATTTATAAAGAAAATGATCCAAGCTATGGTGATCAAAGAATCATAAAAAAAAGGGGGGGTTAAGACCATTCACCGTATTTGCATAAGAATAGATTCCGGTCATGTATTCAGGCTCCTTGGGTCTGATCAGCTCATAGATATTTATAAGTGCGGCATCAAAATGCATCCTATAGGACGCATTTTGATTGGAGTGGGCCAAGATTATTGTTGCGACATCATCTCTTCAGTGATCTGTATTCGCGAGCACAGTTTGAGTTAAGATTTCTACAAAAGCAATGGAAATGAATTGTGGATTAGTTCGGCCAAAGCGCAAATATCATGAT
>CAIOIX010000199.1 GCA_903858445.1 uncultured beta proteobacterium | reverse complement strand
TGGCGGTAATCCGTTAAACTGTGGGTCGTTGTAAATGCATTAATACGGAGACGTGGCCGAGCTGGTCGAAGGCACTCCCCTGCTAAGGGAGCATCGGGGCTAAAACTCTGATCGGAGGTTCGAATCCTCTCGTCTCCGCCAATAACTTTGGCAAACTTTCTGCTTTTTGCTATGTACAACAAAGACTTAGCCCCTTAACCGGGGCTTTTTCTTTTCCTAAAAATACTCCCGCTTACCAGTACGCTTACCACCTAAACAATGCTTCAATAGTTTGCTTTATTAAGCTGGCATCGACTTAATAGATCTAACCTGTGGGCATAATTGTTCCAATACATCAATGATGTTCACAAAACAAATACCTAATTAGCATCCAAGGCACCCATGAATATTTTCATCGATACGAATATTTTGTTGGACTTATATCACCTGTCTGGGCCTGACTTGGATGAGCTGAAGAAAGTAATAAAACTTCATCAGACCTCTCAAATAAAGATTTACTTACCCAAGCAGGTTAAGGATGAGTTTTATCGAAATCGCGAGAGGGTTGTAAAGGAGTCTATTGAATTATTTGAAAAAAGTAAGGCTTCTTCATCTCTTCCGAATATGGCAAAAACGCATGATCGGATACCCGAGTTAAGAGGCCTTCAGGAAAGCTTTAATCAGCTCGTAAAGGATATTAAAGCAGACGTAACCCTACAGGCAGTTGAGAGTAGGTTAAAAGCGGACGAGCTTATAGAGGTTCTATTTGACCAATTTAAAGAAGAATCCATAGATCAAGAAATCATTCTCAAAGCTAAAGATCGACAACAAATTGGAAATCCACCAGGTAAAAAGGATAGTCTTGGCGACGCTATCAATTGGGAATGGTTGATTGTTTCTGTACCCGAACTTGAGGACTTAAACATTGTTAGTGGTGACGGTGACTTTGAGTCTGTGCTTACCCCGGGAGCCGTGAAGGATTTCCTTCAGAGGGAGTGGAGAGCTAGAAAACGATCTGAAATAAGATTATTCAAGGGGCTGCCCGAACTACTTAAAGAGTACTTTCCGGATATAAAGCTTTCAGATGAGATTGATAAGAAGGATGCAATCCTGAAGTTGGAGTCCTCATATAACTTCGCTGCTACACATGCTGCCATTGCAAAGTTAAATAAATATGATCAATTCAATGAAAATGAGCAGCTTAGACTCGTAAATGCTTTTATTGAAAATCAGCAAGTAAATTGGATAGTAGGGGATGAGGATGTATTTGACTTTGCTAAAAAATTACTGGGTCAAATAAAAAATGCCTCAATACAAATTGATGCTATACCTCTTGAAGTAATGATTTCGGATGTTGAAAAATCACGCAATGAAGATTCGCTTTAGCCATTCATCATTTTTACTACCAACCTTTAATCGATGGTGCTTGATTAACTTGAGGTGGTGATCCGATTGTTGTATTTGGTGGGGTGCTAATTGGCGCCTGAATATTGCCTTGATACTGGCCTTGAGGTCCGTAGAAATTTGTTTGGTTACCCTGTACTTGCGCAGAGCCTTGGAATGCGCCGGTGGCGCTGTAGGAGTTGGAAACACCGTTAGGCGAGGTCTGTATATAACCCTTGCCCACGCAGATCATGTCACTGCTGCACCTTATCTAAAGTCTAAGTTGGGCGGAAAGGTAGCTATTGGAGACCATATCTCATTAGTGCAAGATGTCTTCAAAGGTATTTTTAACTTGGAAAATTCCTTTGCCTCAGACGGTTCTCAATTTGATCATCTTCTCAAAGATGGCGAAGAGATTCATTTCGGCAACCTCACCCTGCATGCTATTTTTGTACCAGGTCATAAGCCATATAAAATATAGGTTTATTGGACATTGTTAGACTTATCGGGAGGGACAATTTTTAGATCTCGTCTCCGCCATCATTTTTGGCATTTTTTCTACTTTTTTCTATATACAACAGTGACATAGCCCCTTAACTGGGGCTTTTTCTTTAGCACTCCTGCTTACCAGCACGCTTACCACTCAAGCAATGCTTGTATAAGAATT
>CAIOIX010000198.1 GCA_903858445.1 uncultured beta proteobacterium | reverse complement strand
GCACACGATTCAACTAGCCGTGGGGGTGAGATACCCGCTGGACGGAGTCTCCCACTTTCAGCTATTTAATGATAATTTCCTCATTACAAAACTACACATAAAATTATTCTTTGGGATGTTGGAGAGCTCTCCAAAATTAATCATGAGAAAGATATCAATTTGACTCACTGGGCAGATCTTAATGAGGTAACAACTTCTCTGGGAATTAGACTGCTATTTCTCGTATACAGGGTATTTGGCAGGCTACCCGTTTTAATTATTTTATATCCAGTAATTTTCTGGTTTTTTATTGCAAGCAAAGTGGCAAGAAATTCTTCTCTTGAATATTTAAACCAACTTTATCTTTACAGTAATGGAGCAACACCAAAACCAACTTCTATCAATGTTTTTAAGCATTTATATGCATTTGGTGAGTGCATATTAGATAAATTAATAATTTGGAGCGGTCGCCTCGACGATCTGGAGTATTCACTTGATGGTCTTGAGGGTTTTGATACTCTTGTTGGTAAAAAATCTGGCGCGGTCATAGTCGTATCTCATTTAGGAAATCTTGATTTTTGCAGAGCTATTGCTAGGCGATATCCTGATTTACGTCTAACCGTCTTAGTTCATACAACTCATGCGGTCAAATTTAATCAGCTATTGAAATCAATTAATCCAGAAAGCGCTCTAAATATTATTCAGGTTTCTAAATTCTCTATGCATGATGCGATCTTGCTTTCTGAAAAGATTCAGGATGGTGAATTGATAGCCATCGCCGGTGATCGCGTTCCCCTCCTTTGGGGGAATACTGTAGGCGTTAATTTCTTGGGTTCTCAGGCTAATCTGCCGTTGGGTCCTTATCTGCTAGCCAAATCACTAGGAGCGCCATTATTCTCCTTAACATCAATTAAGGTCGATGGACAGTATCAATTAGGTTGCAAGCGTATTTGTGATTGGGATGATTTAGATAAAGTTAGCACCGCGGATGTGAGTGCTGCAGCCCAAACTTTTGCCACCGTTTTAGAGGATGGGTGTCTGAAGGCTCCGTTTCAGTGGTTTAATTTTTATCCTTTCTGGCAAATCAATGATGGTTTTTAATTTCATGAAAAAGGCACTTATTGCTTTTTTAATGCTATCCCCCGGATACGTTCTTGCTGATCAATTTCTCGATCAAGTTAAAAGTTCAATTAATAGCCCACCCATTACCCGAGGAAATTTCATTCAGCTTCGAACACTTATTGGCGTTAGTAAAAGATTAACCTCCGAAGGCTACTTTGTAGTTGATAAAAGCCGAGGGATTTTATGGATAACGGAAAAGCCAATCTATCAAACCCTTGCAGCTACAAGTTATGGAATTACCGTTAGCAATAAGAGCAACATATTGATGAGTCTTAGCTCACGTAACGATCCATCCGTTAGGTATGTTAATGAGTTATTGCTTGCAATTTTTTCAGGCGATATCACCTCTCTAGATAAGTTATTTACCCATACTGGAGAAATTACAGTCAATGGGTGGGCTATGGAATTAATCCCCAGAAATTCTGCGTCAACTGTATTTACAAAAGTAGCCATTTCAGGTAATTCTTCTGTTAATCACATTACCTTCACATCTAAAGAGGGTGATTTGACTGATATAACCTTTGCAAATGTAAAGCCTGTGGCTTCACTCACTAAAGATGAAGTCCTCCAGCTTCAGTAAGGCTTTAGCCTTAATTTTCTTCGCGCTTACCGCAGGGCTGGCAGCGTGGACTTTTTCGAATTTCTCTTTTATTAGTGGTCATATCGATAGCAATATTTTTTCTCTGCTCCCAAAATCGGAGAGAAATCCTGTTTCAGAAGAATTTATAAGTCGCATCTCTAGCAGTGGCGAAAGATCGCTGGTAGTTCTTATCACCTCAGACAATATTGACACTTCACTTGAGGCTGAAAAGGCATTTAGAGCATCAATAATGGGGTTGGAACTTACAAGCCCGTTGGCTGATGATAATTTTTCAGCCTATATATCCTTATTGAAGAATCACAGATCAAGCCTAATTACCGACGAAGATATTCATCTGCTTGATATCCAATCGTCGAGCTACTGGTATGACAAGGCTAACTCTTTAGCCTACTCAATGGGTGGTTTGCTATTACCTTGGGGTGATGACCCATTTGGGTTATCAAGTGATTGGCTTTATAAGCTTGGGAGAGCATCGAAGGTTCATCCTTATGGGGATAGTCTTGTAGTGGATAGCAATGGGATTAGCTACGTTGTCATTCCACTGGAAGCCAGTAGACCTCTAGGCTCAATACAAGATCAAAATATTCTCGCAGATGGTATTAATGTAGCGATTGCTGAGACAACCAATAAGTTCCGCGGGATTCGCATTCTTAGATCTGGCGTAGCATTTATAGCGTCAGATACATCAAAAGTTGCCAGAGATGATATATCCACCATAGGGCTAATTTCAGCAATCGCCGCATTTGTGCTTATCGCCTCTATTTTTAGAAGTTTCTACGCTATTGCGGTTGTAATG
>CAIOIX010000197.1 GCA_903858445.1 uncultured beta proteobacterium | reverse complement strand
GGACATACAATCATGAAAGACCGAACATGGGCTTAGGTGGAATTACGCCAAAGCAAAAACTAGCACTTGCAGTACCAGCTTCTACTTTTAGCTTAAGTTAAAAATGGGGGGATTACCTCACCATCAGAGTGTCTAAGTAGCCTCGGAAGAATTTAGAATGCCTCCTTATTTGGTAATTCACAAGGCGCATTACATGCAAGTTTATTTCCAAGCAGTCTCTGCATCAATGTCTTTCCCGAGATTAGGCACCCATCCTTTGATAGGTTTAGGATAAGCCTCCACTGAGACCCAATGCGCGGGGTGAGATAATTGGCTCAGTTGGTAGAGTAGAAGACTCTTAGTCTTTTGTTTGCGTGTTCAAGTCGCGCTGGACTCACCAAACGGTACTGAAGTGCTTTCAGATTCGCTTCATTTATCCCTAGTGAGCGCCTCTATAGCCTGAGTGTTTGCAGCAATACTTCCAAATTCATTTAATAGTTTATGCCGATTACCGATTTCAAAATCGACAAATTCAAACCCAGGAGCTACCGCACAGCTGACAAGACTAAATGAGGTCTCGTCTATTGGTTTAGCGGCGAACCAAGTATTGGCAGGAATAGTAAGTTGTAAATTCTTTGACTTCATACCCAATGGAAGAATTTGTAGTACTTTTTGATCATCAAAGTAATAAATGAGTACATCACAGCCAAAATGGAAAAACCATGTTTCATCAGACTGAATACGGTGCCATGAAGAAAAATCTTGACCTCCGAGCAGATAGTAAATAGCAGTGTAGGCACTTTTTTCTCCCGATTGCTGGGGAGACGTAATGGTGATGTTGGATCGATGAGTCTCTTTGTAGAAGCCTCCCTCAGGGTGAGGAAGTAAGTTTAGAGCCTTAATAATAGAGTCGAAGTCTCGCATATCTACCTTTATCTTTATTACTCTTTGAATGGCCTAGCTTGCCTATTTTTATGATGTTCAAGGGCAAAAACCTACCCGTGAGTGGAGGCGGAAACCTAGAATCGAACCAGGGTAGTGAGCTTTGCAAACTCACGCATAACCACTCTGCCATTCCGCCATAATCTATTTAATCAACTATTAGCCCATGCTGTTCATATCAATTACAAAACGATATTTGACATTACTTTTCAGCATACGTTCATAAGCTTGATTAATTTCATCCATCTTAATGAGCTCAATTTCAGAAACAATGTTGTGCTTGGCGCAAAACTCTAACATCTCTTGGGTTTCTTTGATTCCGCCAACCAGTGATCCTGCCACACTCTTGCGACCAAAAATTAGTGGTCCTGTATTGAGATCGGCTGTAGGTCCAACAGAGCCGACGATACACATCGTGCCGTCCACTTTAAGCAAGGGCATATAGTGGTTGAAGTCATGGGGTACTGGAATGGTGTTTAGTAAAAAATCAAATTGATTTGTCATTGCTTGCATTGCCATTGCATCAGTCGAAATCAATACTTCATGAGCTCCAAGCTTCATTGCATCAGCTGCTTTATTTTTGGAGGTGGTGATCATGACGGTTTTAGCGCCCATCGCATGAGACAGTTTTACCCCCATGTGCCCTAAACCACCTAATCCAATAATACCGACAGTCTTTCCGGGTCCAATACCCCAATGTCGTAACGGGGAGTATGTTGTGATGCCTGCACAAAGGAGTGGTGCAGCGCCAGCAGGATCTAGCCCATCAGGCAAGGTTAAGACAAAATGCTTGTCAACGACAATGCTTTTTGAATAGCCTCCATAGGTAAATCCACCAGGATCTTTAGTAGCACTGTTATAGGTCGCCGTGAAACCATTTAGGCAATACTGCTCTAAATCAGCATTGCAAGAGGTGCAAGTATGGCAAGAGTCTACAAAGCAACCAACAGCAACTCGCTGCCCAATCTTAAGATGCTTGACCTCTGACCCTAGGGCGCTGACTTTGCCAATAATTTCATGTCCCGGAACTACGGGGTAATTACTTGCACCCCAATCATTTTTGGATTGATGTATGTCGGTATGGCAAACGCCGCAATATTCAATGGCAATTTGTACATCTTTGGGCCCAACATCTCGGCGCTCTATTTGGTATGGCGCGAGTGGTGATGTGGCAGATTGAGCTGCAAAACTGGATATTGACGGCATGAGTCTCTCCTAATGGTTGTCGTGATGGTATACCAATAAAATGAACCTTTCATTTTAAGATCTATTTGTAGCTAATAAGTAAATTGGTTGTATTTTTTTGGAAGAGTAGGCATCACTCATCTACTCTTCTAATTTAGATCAAAATTAGGTAGAGTGATCGGAATGAAACGAAGCAAACACTTTGTATTGTTATCTCAGTCGTACCAATTTGAGCGACTTTCTAAATACGATCGGAATTTATCAAGATGAAAAAAATTGTATGTTGGATATTGTTGCTTATTTGTTTTCTTATCGGCCTTTATCCCTTTTCAAGCCAATCACCCTTGATAACTTATGCCGTGTCAAATATTGCCGTTTTACTTTGTTTGATCCACTGCAGTATGTGGGCAGGGTGGCCAACGACCTTAAAGATATTTTTTGTTACCTGGTTGACCGGGTACTTTACCGAGGTGCTCGGTGTTAACTTTCAATTTTTGTATGGGCTCTACTACTACCCGGATCTGGTTAGTGGTCCATTGTTGCTGGGTGTACCTCCTATGGCGATGTTGATTTACTTCCCTCTTGGCTATACTGGTTTGATAATGGGGCGAGCAGTTGTTGGGGGGTTATCGATGAAGGTAACTGGAGTCAGATTGATTGGCGTTGCAATTTTTGCGGCGCTGGCAATGACTACCCATGATTTCTCAAACGATCCATTTCAATCTACCGTGAGAGGATTATGGGTATGGCCTAATGGTGGAGCTTATTTTGGTGTGCCCCTGCAGAATTTTATTGGTTGGTTCGTGTTAACCGGTTTCTTTTCAATCATCGTTGGATTTATCGTCAACAGCCCACAGGCTATGAGATCAATAGCGATTCGGCGCTCACCCAACTTCTTTTTGCCAGCGATTTTGTTGTATTTAATATTTGAAGTGCCACAGATGTTTCGGCCAATCTTGCACGGAGAAACTCCTATTAACCTCTCCTCATCCGGGATAGCCATGTTTGCCACGACTATTCCAGTTCTAGCGGCTTTGCTTGCTCTCTATAGACAAGGCCCCCTTAAAGCAGATGATGAACAGTAGATCCAGGGGTCGTCTCGATCCCGCTTAGGCCCATTAAAAAATATCCAAACTACCTTTGGGTAGGTTTTTCATTTAGTATCTTATTGCGCCAACCGGGCGATTGTTGCATTGGTAGGTAGGCTAAAGACTAAAGTGCCCCAGGTTAATTAATGATGCCAATTTTGTATTCTTATCGTAGATGCCCTTATGCTATGAGGGCTCGTATGGCATTGCAATATGCAGGGATTGAGGTTGAACATAGAGAGATTTCCCTAAGAGACAAGCCACAATCACTGCTGCTTGTATCACCCAAAGGAACCGTTCCAGTCTTGTGCATCGATGGACTCGTCCTAGAGCAAAGCTTGGATATTATGAATTGGGCTTTAGGGAGATCCGACCCAGATGGTTGGGCTGAGGTGAATGAGTCCATCGCCCAAAATTGGATTCAAGAAAATGATGGGCCATTTAAGTTATTGCTAGACCAATACAAATATCCGCATCGATATCCTGACCTTAACTCAGAAGAAGTGCTAAGTACTGCCACAGAGCTGATGCTAAAACCCCTGGAGACCGCTTTGGAATCTAGTCAGTATTTATTGGGTAGTAAATTGACTTTGGTGGATGTGGCAATTTTTCCATTTATTAGACAGTTTTCAATGGTTGATTCAAAAAGATTTGAGGAGTTGCCATTCCCTTCAATTCAAAAATGGCTAAATCAATTGATTGAATCGGAATTATTCTATTCCGTCATGCACCAACACCCAACTTGGATCGATTGAGCGAACGCGATTGTATGCAAGTTAATTCAGAAGGGGTCTCTGCATCTCGTGTGTATTTACCCCCTGATCAAGCTCACGTGACTCTGTTGGATTTTTTTGTTGTGCATTTTCCTCATATTGAATCTGCTGAGTGGTTATCTAGATTCAGTGAGGGTTTGGTGATGACTGCGCATGGTTACCCAGTAGTGGCTAGCGCTCCTTATCAGCCTAATACCCATTTACTCTATTTTAGGCGCCTTGTGCGTGAGCCTGAGATTCCTTTTGAGGAGCAGATCCTCTTTCAGGATGAGCATATTCTGGTTGCGGATAAACCCCACTTTTTGCCAGTAACACCCAGTGGTCTCTATTTACAGCAAACCCTGCTCAATCGTCTCAAACGAAAAACGGGCTTACAGACCATAAGCCCTATACATCGTATTGATCGCGACACTGCGGGTCTGGTGATTTTTTGCATCAAGCCAAATGAGCGGTCTCATTATCAGAATCTTTTCCGAGATCGATTGGTAACTAAGGTATATGAAGTGGTGGCACCATATTCTGAAGAGCTGAGCGCTAAATTGCCGATTCGCTATTGCAGCCGACTAGAGGAGTCTGAACACTTTTTGCAAATGAGGGAGGTGGAGGGTGAGCCCAACGCGGATACCTATATTGAACTAATTGAAGTTAAGCGGCCTTGGGCTACCTATCGCCTCACGCCGATGAGTGGCAAAAAGCACCAACTGCGCTGCCATCTCAATGCTCTAGGTATCCCGATCAAGTACGATCAGATCTACCCGACCCTAACTCCTTATCAAGAGTATGACTTAGACTTTTCAAAGCCCCTGCAGCTCTTAGCGAAGCAAATTATCTTTAAAGATCCGATAACGGGCGAAGATCGATCCTTTTTGAGCCAAAGAGTACTTGGTTTGATTTAAATCAAAAAAGAGTTAAATATGACTCTCATTGCACTTTAAATGAGGAAATAAAGAAGATAAAGGTGTAATGTGTGAGGGTAGATAAACAAATATAAGGGGTTTTTATGTCACTAAATCATGCAGTCATTTGGATTGATCACAAAGAGGCGCATGTGATGTTCCTCAGTCAAACTGCTAGCGAAGCTGAAATCATCAAAACGAAATCTACCCACGCACATTTGCATCATAAGGCCAATGAAGTTGGCAGTGGCAAGCTTGCGCTCGATTCTAAATACCTTCATTCAGTGATTCAGGCCGTCAAAGAATCTAAAGAGATTTTGATTCTTGGGCCGGGTTCTGCAAAGCTTGAGTTGATTAAGCATGCGCATCATCACGATCAACAGACTGCTGCCAATATCGTCGGTGTGGAAACAGTTGATCATCCAAGCGATAAGGAAATTCTCGCCTATGCTCGCAAGTTTTTCTACAAAGCGGATCAAATGCTATGAAGGGAGTCTCAAAATGAATCAAGATAAGAATAAGCAAACATTTAACTTAAATGGGCTTCCAAGTCATGATTATTTTCTAGATGCTGTGAATCATATTGATCAAGCTGTTAGTAGTCAGGGCATTGCCACGAGTGCTGCTAAAGGCATTATCTACAGTATTACTGAAACTCTAGGAACAATGATTGGTGATCCCGATTTACCCAGCCATTTGAAATCAGGGTACGAAGGGGTATTAGAGGTAGCGCACGAGCTTGAGGCGAAGATTGCAAAGTTGAATTAGCTATAGCAGAATTTATAGATTGGTAAAAGGTAACTTCGGTTACCTTTTTTCAACGTCTAAGCGTTCCTTATAGTCATGCTATGTTACATACTCTTCAAGGTTAAGCTCTAGCTATTCATTTTTGATGAGTGCTCATAAGAGATCTAGTGCGCTATGAAAGCTATCGCCGTTTGATCGGCGGTGGAAAGAGCTGATGCAAGCATCCATGGGTATGAATGTCTATTGGGCGCAATAGAATGTTTGCAAAGAATCTCGCTAAGTTCAAATCGAGATTTACAGAGAAGAAATTGATGGTGCCCAACTTAGATGTAACTTGCGTCTATTCCGGCCGAATAAAATCCCAGACGCATAGTTTGATGATCTTGATTGCAATTTTGGAAATAGCGGAATTCACATAGCCTCCGCCAATCTGTTGCTGATTTAAAACCACAATCTATATCCTTTGCCCCTTCACGATATTTAGCAAAATGCCGTGAATACTTGATCTTCTCAGTTAAGATTTCTGACTTCTATTCAGCTTTAATCCAGTCTATATTCGGGTCTATTCCGGTTGCTATTCCGGTCTAATCTTTTTTGTAATTTAGAAAAGTGATACTGATTAATAGCGGATGCGTGTTATGGCGAAAAGAATGGCTCGTAATACGCATTGAACACTTTTAGCTACGTTTTATTATTCTTGGCCTACCAAACCACTTCCTTATACCTATTTGATGCTTATAACTATAAATTTATATATTATATTATCCCTATAGGTTAAAATTAAAAACATTAATTAATACCCATAGGTATAAGTATGAACAAGAAATTTGCTAGCTTACAACTCCATCAAATGGACTCTACCCTCGCTAAGGCAAGAGATGCACGTCTTCCGATCCGGCCAAGCACTGGCTGGGTGAAAGCTATTCGCGAATCTTTAGGTATGTCAGCTTCTGCATTCGCACGCAAGTTGGGCATTACCCCTGCCAGTATTGCCAAGTTTGAAAAAGCGGAAGCAGATGAAAAGATTACTCTAGCCAGTCTTCGAAAGCTTGCTAGCGCCTTAGATTGCGAGTTGCAATATACCCTCGTACCACGCAAGTCTTTAGAGGAAATCTTAGGGGAACGTTCGATGGCGGTTGCAAAAGAGCGCTTACGCCCCATTGCTCATTCGATGAGTCTTGAGAATCAATCTGTAGATAAATCTGCCGGTGATAAGCAGCTTCAGTTGCTAGCAAAAGAGATTTTGGATGGCCCGAGGAGAAATTTATGGTGATGCATTTTGAATATGCGCCAGGAGCCACTCCGATTGATCTAGATGAAGCTCTTGGCCTCATTCCAGCGCACATTACTACCCAGGCGGATTTAAATACTTGGGAGGAGATGAATATTGTTGAAGGCGCTGATTGGATGAAGAGACAAAAGATGATTCCAGCTTTAGATGAAGGTTTGGTACGCGAATTGCATAGTCGTATGTTTAATAAAACATGGCTTTGGGCTGGTACGTTTAGAAAAAGCGCCAAGAGCATTGGTATTGATTGGCCACAGATTGCGGTTGCTCTTAAAAATTTATTAGATAACACCGCCTACCAAGTTGAGCATCAAGCAATGTCAAATGATGAGATCGCCGTGCGCTTTCATCACCAGCTAGTTTTGATCCATGCCTTTCCTAATGGCAATGGTCGTCATGCTCGTTTGATGGCAGATGCATTGATTATGAATCTTGGCGGTGATAGATTTTCCTGGGGTGCAAATATGTCTCTTGCCACGCCTGGGGTCACTCGTCAAAATTATTTATCCGCTCTTCGTGCGGCAGACAACGGACATCTTGAGTCTTTAATGCAGTTTGCAAGGCAATAAAACAGCGATGAGCGGCCCTTTTTGGTCTGCAATTGGGGCTGCTGTAATCCATTGCGGGTGACTCTATTGAATTTTATGTATAGGTCTGATGACTCAAAGCAAAACGACTATGCTGCCATCAGATGGCAGGGTTCAATCATTTCCAGTACTTTACTTAAGTTTTTTCGAGCAATCGCTGTGTCATAGTTAACTTGACCGCGTAACCACCATCCATCACTTAATCCAAAGTATTTGCAAAGACGTAGATCAGTGTCAGCCGTAATCGCTCGTTTTCCCGCAACAATATCTCCAATACGTTGGGGTGGCACGCCAATATCTTTGGCTAGACGATATTTAGTCAAGCCTAAGGGCTTTAAAAATTCTTCCTCTAGCATCTCACCAGGCGAGACGGGTGCAATAGTTCTCATCTTGTTTTCTCTTAGTGATAATCCACAATTTCAACATTTTTAGGTCCGTCGATGGCCCAAACAAAACAAACACGCCATTGATCATTGATGCGAATGCTGTGCTGTCCCTTGCGTGACCCCTTTAAGCTTTCCAATCGGTTTTCCGGTGGTGCTCGTAAATCTTCTAGAGCCATAGACCAATCTAACTGTTCTAGTTTTCGTAGCGCAGGGCGTTCAATAGAAATCCAGCGCTTCACTCGATGACCTTGGAACAGTTTTTGTGTCTCTGGGCACTTGAAGCTTTTAATCGACATTGTGTATATTAACGTATGTCGTTAATAACGTTAAGCGTTAATATTATGGAATAACCAGAGAGGTTTTTGATAATTAAATTCTTGAGTTAGGTTTACTCGAAAGTGGCACCCTTTCCCTCTGTTTACCTCAATTATGAAATCTACTTCTTTTCCCATCTACTGTTCTGAATGAATTAGAGGCAAAAAAGGGAGCAATCTTTGGGGATTTAAGGCTGGCTACAGCTAGCAACTGTAAGTGGTAGCTAAATTAATATTTATATAATCAGTAGGATGCAAAAACAAAGCCCTAAGAGATTGGCCGTAGCACCCATGATGGAGTGGACGGATCGTCATTGCCGTTCTTTTCATCGAACTCTTACTAAAGAGGCAGTACTTTATAGCGAGATGGTCACTACGGGTGCGCTAATTCATGGGGATGTGCCACGTCACTTGGATTACTCTCAAGATCAACACCCAGTAGTATTGCAATTGGGGGGAAGTGAGCCTTCCGATTTAGCGAAGTCTGCCGAGCTTGCCCAGCAGTGGGGCTACGATGAGATTGATCTTAATTGTGGCTGTCCCTCAGAGCGCGTGCAGCGCGGTGCTTTTGGCGCATGCTTAATGGCCGAACCTCAACTCGTTGCAGACTGTGTGAGCTCCATGAAGTCAGCGGTGGATGTTCCAATTTCAGTAAAACATCGTCTTGGCTTAGATTCAATGGATGCAGCCAATTCAGAGCAAGATTATCAATTTGCATTGAACTTTATTCTCGCGGTTGCAGATGCTGGCGCTAGTCAGGTCACCATTCATGCGCGCAACGCTGTTCTCAAGGGCTTATCACCTAAGGAGAATCGTAGTAAGCCACCGCTGCGTTATGAGATTGCTGCAAAGCTTCGCTTAGACGCGCAAAAGAAATTTCCGCATCTTAAGGTTTTACTCAATGGCGGTCTTGAAACGAATGAGCAAATCGCCGGCCATTGGGATGATTTTGATGGCTTCATGGTCGGTAGGGCTGCCTATCATTTCCCAGTAATGCTATTGGGTTGGGATGACTTGATCAATACCAATGGCGAGGCGGCGGGTTATCTTTTTAGTGAGACTGAGTGGCATCGCATTCAGATTGGCTTGGTGAAGCAGGTGCAAGCGTGGTTTGAGGAGTGCCGAGAAAAGGCTAAGCCTTTTTATATTGGCGCATTTACTCGCCATATTTTAGGGCTCGCTCATGGTAGGGCGGGCTCCCGATATTGGCGCCAACGCCTCTCGGATCATCATGCGCTGGCTAAAGTCCAAAGTAGGGCGGCAATTGTTGATTTTTTCCTGGATGCCTCTCTAACCCTTGGTGATTGGGCTGCCTTTGAGTTTGAGGGTGAATAAGATTAAGGTCCATATCAAGTGTTTTTGACAGGTTTTTAGCGTAAAAGCTATAATCTTGAATCTACGATGGCGGACGTAGCTCAGTTGGTAGAGTCCCAGATTGTGATTCTGGTTGTCGCGGGTTCGAGCCCCGTCGTTCGCCCCATATTCTATATGGGCTTGCCGCCTGATACTGGTTTTTTATACATATAAAATTCCCGTAAAAATTCCCGAATCGGGAATTACTTTTTTAAATTGCCCTGCGCTTTACCTCTTTTGTTCGGTCATAAATGCGTGCCGTAGTCTGAGGATTTGCATGAATGTCTGGCAATCTGCCATCGTTTGATTGCTTAAATTGGGTGACATAAAAGGCTCTGAGATCGTGGAAGGTAAATCCCCCTTCGATTACTTTAAGTTCTTTTGCCTGGTTGACTAGTTTGCCCCACATTC